>DNGF01000082.1:5403-7610 GCA_003486665.1 Oscillospiraceae bacterium | reverse complement strand
ACTTGATCCGACACGTCCGTGCATCGACACAAGCGGAAACTTCCACGTTATTACAGATATATTCGACCTTCACGACTATGAGCAGGATCCTGCGGTATTCAAGGAGCATTTCGATATGCTTATGACCGAGGGCAAGCTCTACGATAACCATGAGCGCCGTCAGAAATACCCCGGCGGTCCGACCTTCATCAGCGAATACGGCGGAATCCGTTGGTCGGTCAACGAAAACGAGCAGAACGCATGGGGCTACGGCAACGCACCGAAGAACAAGTATGAGTTCATCGAGCGCTATAAAGGACTTACAGACGCACTGCTTGACAATGACCAAATGTTCGGCTTCTGCTATACTCAGCTCTATGATGTTGAGCAGGAACAGAACGGACTTTACACCTATTCAAGAAAGCCGAAGTTTGAGGCGTCGATCTTCCGCGCCATAAATTCAAGAAAGGCTAAAATCGAACTTTGATCGGAGGAAAATCAATGCTGAATATACCCAAATATTATGAGGATCCGACTACCTTACACGTTGGATGCGAAGAACCTCACGCATACTTTATCCCCTATCTCAACGAAGAGAATGCTCTCACAAAGTCAAGAGAAGACTCCAAATATTTTCAGCTTCTCAACGGCGAGTGGGATTTCAGATTCTACAATTCAATAATTGACGTTGAGGACGGCTTCTATGCCGCGGATTATGAAGCGGACGGCAATTACAACAAAATCAAGGTTCCGATGAACTGGCAGATGGATCTTGACAAGGGCTATGACGTTCCGAATTATACCAATTCGGATTACCCCTATCCCTGCGATCCGCCGTATGTTCCCGATGACAACCCGTGCGGAATTTATATCCGTGACTTTGAAATTGACGAAAACGACCTTTCCCGTGATATTTTCCTCAACTTTGAGGGCGTTGACTCCTGCTTCTATCTTTGGATAAACGGCAAATTCGTCGGCTACAGCCAGGTCAGCCACATGACGAGCGAATTCAATATCAACGAATTCATCCATGCAGGTTCAAACAGAATCGCAATGTTAGTCCTCAAATGGTGCGACGGCTCGTATCTTGAGGATCAGGATATGTGGCGAATGAGCGGAATCTTCCGCGATGTCTACCTCCTCAAAAGAAGCCGCAGGGGCAGAATCCGCGATTTTTATGTCACGACAGAGCTTAAAAAGAAATATACAAAGTGCATTATGAGCGTTGATCTTGACCTTGTGGGTGACAGAGAGGTAAGCTACCGTCTCGTTTCTCCGCACGGCGAAAATATTGATTCGGGCGAAAGCACGGGCGGCAAAATCAAAATCAAATTTGACAACCCGATCCTTTGGAGTGATGAGGATCCCCTGCTCTATGACCTTTTCCTTGACATATCCGATGAGGTCGTGCTTGTTAAGGTCGGCATCAAGGAGCTTGTAATCTCAAAATCCGTTCTTTATCTCAACGGACAGAAAATTAAGATCAAGGGTGTTAACCGCCATGATTCTCACCCGATTTACGGTCATGCAACGCCGATCGAACACGTCCTTGAGGACCTTTATATATTCAAGCGTCACAATGTCAATGCCGTTCGCACCTCACACTATCCGAATGATCCGAGATTTTTGGAGATGTGCGACCAGCTCGGTTTTTTGGTAATTGACGAATCAGACCTTGAGGCTCACGGCTTTTCGACCTCGATTGACGGCTTCTTCTTTGAGCGCTGGAGCTTGCTTGCAAACGATCCGGCATGGAAAGAAGCCTATATTGACAGGGCAAGAAGAATGTTTGAGCGCGACAAGAACCATGCTTCCGTCATTTTCTGGTCGCTCGGCAACGAATCGGGCTGCGGCGACAACCATCAGGCGATGTATGACTTCATCAAGTCACGCAATAAAAGTTTGATCGTTCACTACGAAAACGCCAACTACCGCTACTCCGAGCTTGCAGGCAAATTCCTCGGCGATTGTTCCGACGTTGAGAGCTGGATGTATCCCTCAATCGAAAAGTGCAGAGAGATCCTTTCAAGCAAAAAGCGCAAAAACAAGCCGCTTTACCTCTGCGAATACTGTCACGCAATGGGCAACGGTCCGGGCGATCTCGGCGATTACTGGGAGCTTATCGAATCGGATGACAAATTCTGCGGCGGCTGCATCTGGGAGTACACGGATCACTCCGTAGCGATTCCCGACGGCAACGGCGGATACAAATACACCTACGGCGGGGA
>DNGF01000082.1:0-5388 GCA_003486665.1 Oscillospiraceae bacterium | reverse complement strand
CGGCGGTGATTTCGGCGACAAGCCGAACGCAGGCAACTTCTGCGTTGACGGTCTTGTTTATCCCGACAGAACACCTCACACAGGCTTTGAGGAAGCAAAATACGTTTATCAGCCGTTCTTTGCCGAATATGCGGGCAACGGAAGCGTTTCGATCAAGAACCGCAATTTCTTCAAGGGGCTTGACGATGTAGGCATTAACTGGGATATCAAATCCAACGGAACTCTTATCGCTTCGGGCGAGGTTTCGGGTCTTATGCTCATGCCGAGAGAGAAAAAGGAATTCTCGATCTTTGACCCGTCGGCATACAGCTTCACGGGAGAAACATATCTTACGCTTCACTTTGTCAACAGAACGGACAAGCTTTGGGCAAAGGCAGGTTATGAAATCGGACTTAAGCAATTCAAACTTCAGTCAATTCCGACAGGCAAAACCGCACTCGCAGCAACATCAATCGTTGCCGATGAAAATGACAGATATATAAGAATCAGCGTCGGCGATGTAAAATATGAATTCGACAAGGCTTACGGTAAGCTCAATAAAATAAGCTGCGGCGAAGCTCAGCTTCTTGCAAAGCCCGTTGAGCTCAACCTTTACAGAGCGTATATCGACAACGATGCAATTGCTTACAGAGAGAAATGGTACAAGGTCGGCATGGAAAATCTCGGTCACAAGTGCCGCTCGGTCAAGGTAACAAAGTCCGACAGCAAAATTGCTGTTACGGTTGATCTTGCAATAGGCGTTTACACCTTTGAGCCGATATTTGAGGGCAAGGTTACTTACACATTCCTCCCTGATTCAAGCGTTCTTGTCAACATCAGCGGAAAGAAGGCAGAGAGAATGGACATTCTGCCGAGAATCGGACTCCAGCTCATCATGCCGGAGGGCTTCGAGAGCTACGAATATTTCGGCTACGGACCTAAGGAGAGCTACATCGACAAGAAGCGTTACACCTATGTGGACTTGTTCAAGACAACTGCATCGGAAAACTTTGAGCATTATGTCCGTCCGCAGGAGAATTCGAGTCATTACGGCTGTAAGTGGGCAAAGGTTACAAACGAAAGCGGCATCGGATTTATCTGCCGAGCCGAGGATTTCGACAGCTTCTCGTCAAACGCTCAGCATTTCACTCCGCAGATGATTCGTGAAGCAAAGCACGATTACGAGCTTGAACCGATGAAAGAAACAGTATTCAGCATCGACTATAAGATGAGCGGAACAGGCTCCGGCGCTTGCGGACCAGATCTTGCACCGGAATACAGCGTAAACGATAAGACATTTGACTTCACATTCAAAATTCTTCCGACAAACACAAACGGCATAGACCCGTTCACGGTATAAAAATTATCACCCTCTGCAACTGCGGAGGGTGATTTTTCGTTATCCAAAAATCATTTCGGCTCCCCGTTCAGGATATCTGTCAACACTGAAATGACGAGCCAAAACAAAAAACAAGCCTGCCCTGTTGACCAAAGCAGGCTTGTCTGATTTTATTTAAGAACTATGTCGCCGTCCTCAACATCAACGGTGATTGATGTTACAGGCGTATCAATATTGTCAATGATCTTTTCGGCGATCTTATCCTCAACCTTGCGGCGAATGTTGTTTCTGAGATCTCTTGCGCCCCTCGTTCCGCCGACCGACTCCTTTGCAAGCTTGGCAACGGCTTCATCGGTATAGCTAAAGGCTATGCCCTTATCTCGGAGCGGCTCCTTGAATTCATCAAGCATAAGCACTGCGATCTTTCTGAATGCGTCCTCATCAAGGTCGTTGAAGACGACTATCTCATCGACTCTGCCGAGGAATTCGGGTCTGAGGAACTCTCTGAGTGCCTTTAACGCCTTTTCCTTATTGACATCACCCTGAGTCTTTCCGAAGCCGAGAGCGCCCTCTGAGCGGCTGCTGCCGGCATTTGACGTCATAACAATGACTGTATTCTCAAAGCTTACGGTTCTGCCCTGCGCGTCCGTTATTTTTCCCTCGTCAAGAATCTGAAGAAGAATGTTCATAACGTCCGGGTGCGCTTTTTCGATCTCGTCAAAAAGGAGAACCGAATACGGCTTACGGCGAACCTTTTCGGTCAACTGACCGGCTTCGTCATAGCCGACATAGCCCGGCGGCGAACCGATGATTCTCGAAACGCTGTGCTTCTCCATAAACTCTGACATATCAAGCCTGATAAGAGTTTCCGGTGTATCGAAAAGCTCGTTTGCAAGCTGTTTTACAAGCTCGGTCTTTCCGACGCCCGTCGGTCCTACAAAGATGAACGACGACGGTCTTCTTCTCGGACTGACGCAGATTCTTCCGCGTCTGACAGCCTTTGCAACTACGTCAACCGCTTCGTCCTGACCGATGATCTTTGCCTTGAGCTTTTTATCAAGGTCGGCAAGCCTGCGAAGGTCGCTTTCAACGATCTTCTGTGCCGGAATGCCTGTCCAAAGCTGAATTACTCTTGCAAGATCCTCCTCGGTGACAGGAGAATTCTCAACCAGCGGAATAAGCTGATTGATCCTCGTTTCGCACTGCATGATGTCCTGCTTAACCTTGGCAATTGCTTCGTAATCAGGCTCCTCCGCCTCCATGAGATCCTGTTCGCGGATTATGAGGTCCGCTTTCTCATTGAGCTTATTTTCATATTCGCTGATATTTTTATTTCTGAGATTTGCACAGGTGCAAGCCTCATCGAGCAGGTCGATAGCCTTGTCAGGCAGGAATCTGTCATTGATAAATCTCTCTGAGAGCGTAACCGCACTGTGAACGAGGGTATCGCTTATCTGCACCTTATGGAAATTCTCGTAATAATCCTTTATGCCGAGGAGCATTTTATAGGTGTCCTCAATTGACGGCTCCTCAACCTAAACAGGTTGCAAACGTCTTTCAAGCGCGGCGTCTTTTTCAATGTACTTTCTGTACTCGGTGAAAGTTGTTGCGCCGATGATCTGTACCTCGCCTCTTGAAAGAGCGGGCTTGAGAATATTTGCGGCATTCATTGAGCCTTCGGAATCTCCGCCCGTACCGACAAGATTATGCACCTCGTCAATAAAGAGGATAATGTTGCCCTCAGCCTTAACCTCTTCGACAAGGCCCTTTACTCTGCCCTCAAACTGTCCTCTGAACTGAGTGCCGGCAACAAGTGACGTAAGGTCAAGAAGCTGAATTTCCTTATTGGCAAGCTTTGCGGGAACCTCGCCGTTGGCAATTCTGAGAGCCAAGCCCTCTGCAATCGCCGTTTTACCTACGCCCGGCTCACCGATTAGGCAGGGATTGTTCTTTGAACGGCGGCAAAGAATCTGAATCGTTCTGTATATTTCATTATCTCTGCCGATTATTCTGTCGATTTTGCCCTCTTTTGCCTTTCTCGTAAGATTGGTGCAATAAAGAGGAAGATACTTGCGCTTCTTCGACTTCTTTTCGCCCTTATTTCTGCCCTTGCTTTTTTCTTTAACTTCCGTATCGGGAACATCGGTAAAATCGTCCTGCTCGTCCTTATTCATAAAGCCCTGCATGAACGGGAAGGTCGGCGTTCCGCCCGGCTCGAAGCCCTCGCCCTCGTCGCCCATGCCCATCATGGCGCCGAACTGCTCGCTCATTGCTTCGTAGTCGTCCTCCGTTATTCCCATGTTTTCCATCATCTGCTTTATCGGACCCGTTGACTCCATGGCGCATTTCAGGCAAAGTCCCTCCTGATGGGAGCTTTTGTCGCCGTCCATTCGCGTCATGAATATGACCGCAGGTCTGATACCGCATTTGCTGCACATTATTTGCTTCATATTTTTCTCCTGTTATTTTTTGCTGAATTTTTCTTTGAACTGCCTATACACTCCGGGCAGATAGCTGACAAATGCCACAACCGTCAGCAATGCGGAGATCGCAACCAATACGATGAGCATTGCGTCCGGAATTGTCCAAAGACTGTTGAATGCTCCGACATCGGGAGCAAATGCAAACAGCGCTATCATTACAAAATAGAATACGCAGGTCGCAACCTTGCCGTAAATCTCAGCCGCACTGGGCTTAAGACCTATGGCTATCATAATTCCTCCGAAGAGGACCATTACAAACTCTTTGATAATAAAAATAAGGAATATCCAGCTGAATGTTTTAATAAGCGATTCCGTGCTTGAGCTGAACTTAATATAGAGAAGAACCGCTATTGTTATCTGCGTCAGCTTATCCGCAACGGGGTCAAGCACCTTGCCGAGTTCGCTGACCTGATTGAAACGGCGTGCGATCTTGCCGTCAAGGCAATCGGAAAGTCCCGAAAGCGCAAGTACAAATACCGCCCAGATTATATTATTCGGAATCGAATCATTTAAAAAAAGGTACGCAAATATCGGAACCATTATAATTCTTGCAAAAGAAAGCCAGTTGGGAACAGTATTCCAATTTTTGAACAAATCCTTAACCATTTTTAAATACCCCCGTAGGAATTATTGAACTGCTTGATATTTTCGGCAATCTTGTCGTTCGAAATAACCGCCTGAACGATTACCGACGAGTCTATTGCATTGACATACTTTGCATTATACACCACATGGGAGGATATTTGCAAGCCCACGCTTAATACAATAATTGCCATCAGTCCGCAGCCGAAGCCGAGGAACGCATCCAGAAGCTTGTTTGCTTTTTTTATAACGGGCAGCTTCTCCAAGGTATCCAGCAAGTGTATGATCCATGTGAAAAGAAGCCTGACAATTATGTAAATCAAAACAAAAACGATAAGCTTTGCCAAATATCTTTCGGTACTGCCGAAAAGCTTTGTGTTGCTGTATATCCAATCCGTCACCGTTCCGCAGAAGATTCTTGCTGTCAAAAGCGCAACAATAAAGGATCCGAATTTAAAAATTGTTTGAACAAGACCCTGACAATAATACCTGACCGTCATCAGCACAACGATCGCCGCCAGAACTATATCGACAATATGCTCCTGCATTATTCCGATACCTGCCTTTCATCCGTAGTTCCTTTTGTTTTATAACTCTTTATATTCACACTTGTCAAAATATATGTGCGTCTGCCGTCAACGACCACCTTTTGAGGCTCACCGGTAAAGTAGATCGTACCGATCTGCTTACCTCTTTTGTTAAAGGTTTTAATCTCACTGTCAAACATAACCGCAATATATCTTCCGTCCGTGTCAACACTTCTGATTTCTTTATCAAAATCAACCGTAAATTTCTCTTTGTTTTTGTTATTGTAAAACGTAAGCGAAGAAAGAGATGAGCTTCCGTATTTTGAAAGAGCAAGAAGTGACGATCCGTCCTGACTTACATAATAGTTATGAAGCTTGTCCGAATTGAATTTCAGATCATCCTGCCTGTCGGAATTATTTTTTATATAGGATTTCAGATTATCGCCGACTGCGACAATGTTGTTGCCTTTTATGTAAT
>DNGF01000020.1 GCA_003486665.1 Oscillospiraceae bacterium | reverse complement strand
TCGGGGTTGATGCCCTTGAAAGGCTCCTTGCCGATGAACTTTTTGATCTCTTCCTGAACAGCCGGAATTCTCGAAGAACCGCCGACCATGAGAACCTTGTCGATCTCTGAGGTTGAAAGACCTGAGTCGCTCATTGCCTGACGAACGGGTCCCATTGTGGATTCAACGAGGTCAGCTGTAAGCTCGTTGAACTTTGCTCTTGTGAGTGTAAGCTCAAGGTGCTTCGGTCCTGTTGCGTCAACCGTGATGTACGGAAGGTTAATGTCGGAAGAAGTAACGCCGGAAAGCTCGATCTTAGCCTTCTCTGCAGCTTCCTTAAGTCTTTGCATAGCCATCTTGTCGCCGCGAAGGTCAATGCCGTTTGACTTCTTGAACTCGTCAATGATCCAGTTCATAACTCTCTGGTCAAAGTCGTCGCCGCCGAGGTGGTTGTTACCTGCTGTCGCAAGAACCTCCTGAACGCCGTCGCCCATCTCAATGATGGAAACATCGAATGTACCGCCGCCGAGGTCATAAACCATAACCTTCTGATCGTCTTCCTTATCAATACCGTAAGCAAGAGCTGCTGCTGTCGGCTCGTTGATGATTCTCTTAACCTCAAGTCCTGCGATGTGACCTGCGTCCTTTGTTGCCTGACGCTGTGCATCGGTGAAGTATGCCGGAACTGTGATAACAGCCTCTGTTACCTTCTCGCCGAGATAAGCTTCCGCATCAGTCTTCAGCTTCTGAAGGATCATTGCGGAAATCTCCTGCGGAGTAAACTTCTTATCGTCGATAGTAACCTTATAATCGGAACCCATCTGACGTTTGATTGAAGAAACCGTTCTGTCGGGATTTGTGATAGCCTGACGCTTTGCGACCTGACCTACCATTCTCTCGCCGTTCTTGCCGAAGCCAACAACCGACGGAGTTGTTCTTGCGCCCTCTGCGTTAGCAATAACTACAGGCTCGCCGCCCTCGATAACAGCTACGCATGAATTTGTTGTACCTAAATCAATACCTATAACCTTTGACATAATATATTCCTCCTAAGATGTTTATATACATTTTTTTAGTTCGCAACGGCTACCATCGCCGGACGGATAACCTTATCGCCGATTTTGTAGCCCTTTGCAAATACATTTGTGATAACGTTCTCGCCGAGGTTCTCGTCCTCCGAGTGCATTACTGCGTTGTGGAAGTTAGGATCAAATTCCTCGCCCTCCTCGCCGAACGACTCGACCTTGAGATCTTTGAAAACGGTTTCAAACTGCTTGAATGTCATTTCAACGCCCTTTTTGTAATCCTCAAATGTTATATCGGGATTAGCAAAAATTCTGTCAAAATTGTCCGCCACGGGAAGCAGCTCCTTGATGACCGAAGCCTTGCAGTCAATGTAAAGCGCATCCTTTTCTCTCTGCGAACGCTTGCGGAAGTTATCGTACTCCGCCGCAATTCTCAGAAGCTGATCACTCTTTTCGGCAAGCTCCTTTTGAAGCTTTTCCTCATTGCTTTCTTCCTTGGCTTTTTTCTCTTTCTTTACCTCTTTTTCTTCTGCTTTCTCTTCCTTTACCTCTTTATTCTCCGCCTTTGCGGCTGTTTCTTCACTGTTTTTCTTTTTTGCCAACAGTAATCATTCCTTTCAGTCTTCATTGAGAACCTGGGAGAGTATTTTGCCGACCATATCGGTCAGATATCTGACGCTCGGTATCAGCGTTGCATAGTCGATTCTCGTCGGTCCGATAATACCTATCGAGCCGTGATTTTCGCCGCCGACATCGTACTGCGCCATTATCACGCTTGAATTTTCAAGCGGTTTAAACTTATTTTCGCTGCCGATCTTGACATCCAAATCCTTTTTATTGTCCGCCAGGATTCTGCTCAACGGTTCTCCGCGTCTTAAGAAATCCATTAGATCGTGCGCCGTTGCTCCGTAATCGCCGTAATGGTAAATGTTCGACTGACCGCCGAGCATTACGGGAACCTCCATCGCCTCGCTCGCAAGCTCCGACACCGTTGAAATAAGCGGTATCATTGTCAGCGCATCTTCGCCCATCGAGGCAACCAGAGTCTGCAGCGTTGCCGTGTCTATCGCGTCAAGCTCGGCTCCTATAAACGAGGTCTTGACAATGTTGTAAAACTTCTCAATAACGGAAGCATTCAGGTCAACATCGCTTCTGCAAACCCTGCTTTTGATCATGCCGTTTGATGTAAGCAGAACGACCATTCCCGTTCGTGAACCGATCGGTACAAATTC
This sequence comes from Oscillospiraceae bacterium, assembly GCA_003486665.1. Classification (GTDB taxonomy): domain Bacteria; phylum Bacillota; class Clostridia; order Oscillospirales; family Acutalibacteraceae; genus CAG-488. The sequence goes on along the minus strand of DNGF01000020.1, from coordinate 699 downwards.
AACGCGCTTAACGGTAACGTTCTCACCGGACGGAGCGGACGATATCGCGGCGCAGTTTGTCATATCTGCCAGAAAGTCGTTTGCCCTTTTCAATATGTTTTCCGGGCTTGCATTTTTTATCGAAATTCCGGCTTCGATACGCCTTTTAACCGCATCGTCAAGCTGCCGCACGCCCATCAGATGATCTACATAATAACGGTATCCCTCATCTGTGGGGATTCGGCCCGCCGAGGTGTGAGGCTGTTCCAGCAGTCCCATATTTGAAAGCTCAGCCATCTCATTTCTGATGGTTGCCGAGGAAACCGAAATTTCGGGATCCTTCTGCAAAAGCTTTGATCCGACAGGCTCACCCGTCTTTATATAGTGTTCGACAACAGCAGCAAGTATTTTTTCTTTTCTCTGACTGAGTTCCATAATCTCACCGCCTTTAGCACCGTTAGCACTCTTTTGCCCTGAGTGCTAACTACATTTAATAATATACATCCGACCGAACGATTTGTCAACACTTTAATTGTGAATTCTTTGTTAACATTTGCAAATTTTCCCTTTAACATATATTTCCGCACCGCAGGCAGAATTATTCTGCGCTCCCGCACATTACCTGTTGCTTTTGCAAAAAAGATGTGATACAATCGCCATTGTCAGGAGGTAATGAAAATGATAAGAAAAATCATTAAAATAGACGAAGAAAAATGCAAC
>DNGF01000264.1 GCA_003486665.1 Oscillospiraceae bacterium | reverse complement strand
CGGAATTGCCGCGCCGCCGATCATATTATGAGTACCTGTTGCACCGCTCTTAAACTGAACGGCAAGGCTCTGGTGATCAACAACGTTATTGTCGCTCTTGTATGCACAGACCCCGTAGGGGCTTGTTTTAAGAAGCTCAATCTTGTCCTCGATGGTTGCGTTCTCTTTATTTTCAAGCTTATCCCAGACATAAAACGACCAGCGGTCGGGGTGGTCGATATAAAGCCGCTTTGCCGAGTATAGGCAGGTGTTAACAAGCGGACAGTCCACAAGACAGCGCGTGCCGCTTCCTATCGGTGCATTTTCGGGTCTGAACTGCATCAATGAGCCGAAGCTTGATACTTTAACGGGCGCGTCATTGCCCATGAGCCACATCATGATGTCGATATCGTGGCAGCATTTTGCAAGAAGCATTGTTGCGTGGCACTGCTCCTCATTGCGCCATTTTCCTCTTACATGACTGGTGGACATATGATGATAGCTGACGTGTTCCGCCATCTGGATATTGATAATTTGTCCGATTTCTCCGCTGAGTATTGTTTCTTTGATCCGGCGGTAAAACGGCGAATATCTCAGCGCAAAGCAGACCATTACCTTTCGTCCGTTTTTCTTTGCACATTCGATAAGCTCGTTCATTTCGTCCTCGTTTACGGCAAAGGGCTTTTCAAGCAGAATGTCATATCCGGCATTGAGCAGGGGAACGGAGGTTGAAACATGGATATGATCCATGGTGCCGTTTATTGCGGCATCGGCAAATTTCGGCACGGCGACAAGCTCATTTACGTCTTTAAATCGGTGTTCGTTCGGTATATTGAAGTATTCGCCGATCTGCTCACGGCGGAAATCATTCGGATCGGCAATGCCGACAATTTCAAGCATTTCGGGATTCGTTTTTGCCAGCTCAGCGTATATCATCGAGCGATGACCTCCGCCGACTATGACGGCTTTTAAAGGATTACTCATGTTACTTACCTCGTATCTGTTTGCGGAATATAATTTCATTGACTCCCGCCCCGATCAAAAGGACGGCGGCAATTACAGGAATCAACGGCAAAAGAATGATAATTGCCAAAATAAGAACGGCAAGGACAGCAGGTCCCTTTTTACTTTCCGAAACCGTTTCTTCAAATTTATTGCTGCAAATTGCGTTAATTGTTTTTTTATCCGCCCTCAGCGGAATGTCGGCACAGCGATCATTAATTCCGCTGTTGCAGAGCAGGGGACGCACAAGGTCTGCGAGTCTGATTTTGATATGAAGAAGCTTCAGCACACTGTCGATAATATTGATAAAGCCGATTGTGATTTTGTATTCGGCAGTGTCGGGCGTATAGGGGGCATTGCCCGAATAAAGATGAAGCACAAGCTGTCGGATAAAATCAAATACACGCTCATTTTCCGCCGATGAGAGGTCGGCGTTGTGCGTTTCACTCTTTACCCACTTTGCAAATACGCCGAGCTTCAGCTTTTTGATAAGCCTTGCAAATGGCTTGACGAGCCAGCCGATGCGATAGGAAACATTCGGATGAATACTCATCGAATCCACGCATGAGGCGAAGGTGTCGATATCCGAAGCCGCCGCGTCAAGCGTACGGTCAATCATGCCGATGAATTTATTTTCAAGATAATCGGGCAGGTTATCAATTCCGTTCACTTTTTCGGTCACTGCAACGCTCTCAATATGCACATTGCCGCCGCAGATGCGGACGCTTCTGTAAAATCCGGGATAACCGGCAAGCGCCGATGTGGAAATATCGTAAAATATATTTCCGCTCGGTGAAAAGTCAAAGGAAATGTCATGAACGTGAGAGTGACCGGTAAAAACAAGACTTATGCCGAGGTTGGCAAGAAAATCCTTGATCTCCTCGTGTTCACCCATCATGTCGTTCTTGCCGATCAGCGAATAAACGGGCGAGGGGGAAAGAATCGGGTGATGAGTAAAAGCAATCACGCGCTTGCCGCATTGCTCTGCGGCTTTTGCAATTTTTGTTATCCACGCTTTATGCTCTGCGGAAAAACCGCTTTTGCCCTTGCCGTTTTTATCGGAATTGAGAGCGAGAAGAATGTAGTTTTCGTCAAGCTCGGCGGCATATGACATCTCAAACTGTGAAAAGGCATCGTCATATCCGAAGCTGTGGTACATTTTTGAAAGCTCATCGCGCTTGGCGGACGGAATTTTGGTTTTGGCATCGCCTGTGTAGCAGTTTGTAAGTCCGTCATCCTGATAGTCATGAGTTGATGTTATCGCAAAAACGCGCTTGCCGCATTTTTTTAAGGCATAGAGCAGTTCGATAAACTCAATGTGGCTGTCATAGTCGCCGTCGCAGGTCGCATCGCCGCAGAAAATAATATTTTTACAACTGCTTTTTGCAATTTGAGCGAATGCGGCGGAGATTATAGCGGGACTGTCCTTAACCGCTTTTTGATTTGTCGCGTCATATTTTTTATACGACGGCGTGTCAACTCCGAGCTTGGCGGAATAGTAGTGGGCGTCCGTCATGACGATTAAATCAAGAGGATATTCAAATACACTTTCATTCATCTGTGTCAACAACTCCTCTGCGCTTGATAAGCTCAAGCGAAATCTGTTCTTTTTTCTTTGCGTTGAGGTCGTAGAAAAGCATCGGAATTATCTGAAGAACAACGAAGCAGGCGGGAATTATTGTGTAGATCAAGAGGAATTTTGTCAGTGTTCCGTCACTTTGAGCCGCATAGGCAACCGATGGATCGGCTGAGGGAAGATAACCCGACCATTTGAATACAAGGTATGTACCGAGCGACGTAGTGAAAGCCGAAGCGATTTTTGAAAAAAGTCCGTAACCTGCGTAGCAAAGACCCTCCTGACGCTTACCCGTTTTCAGCTCTATCTCGTCAACGCAGTCCGCAATCATAACGTTCGGCGTAAGGTTTGTGTTGCCGTTTTGAAGTCCGACGAGGAAATTGATGATAAGAAATGGAATTATAAGCTCTTTTCTGAATCCGATTATCATTGAAACACCGAACAGGAGTAAAAACGAAACCGCACCGTAGGCACTGCAGGCGATGAAAGTATTCTTTGTGCCG
>DNGF01000085.1:2916-3298 GCA_003486665.1 Oscillospiraceae bacterium | reverse complement strand
TATAGTCGATGAACTTGTTGCCGTCAACATCCCAGAAGTATGTACCCTTAGCCTTCTCGGAGAAGAAGGGCCATGCACTTACGGGAATGAAGTTACCTTCAGCCGGGCCGAGATGGCCGTAAACACCTGAAGGGATTACTTTGATAGCACGGTCGAACCACTCATGGCTCTTTTCGTACTGATTTATTTTAAAATTAGCCATTATTTGTATCCCCCTTATGCAAGCTATAGACCGACTCTGTCAAGAATTCGGTTCATATTATCGAGCATGTTAATCATGCCGTTCATTGTGATGGTACCCTCGCCGATCTTAGCCATGGCGCTTACCTTACCGTTGAAGAGGTCGTTTGCAAGCTGCATTGAACCGAACTCCATGACGGCG
>DNGF01000085.1:1708-2881 GCA_003486665.1 Oscillospiraceae bacterium | reverse complement strand
ACTTCGGGAGCCTTCTTGATTGTAACAAGGTGACCGTTCTTAGCGTGGATAGTAGCCTTCGGGCCGCCCTTGATCGACATCATGATATCGCCGTCAACGATATGCTCAGCGGAGAACTTACCGATCTCGTCGTGGTTACCGATCTGAGAAATAGCAACGGTGATGGTGTAGAACATAAGGGTTGTACTCATTCTGAAGAATTCCTCATCCTTGAGGTCCTCCTCGCTTGCACGCATATAGTTTGAAAGCATATCGGTGAGCTTTGTGAATGTGTTCAAAAGGAACTTTATGTGAAGGAAACCTTTTGAGGGAATAGGTGTAACAGTTCCGTCGATAAGACCGTTGAACTTCTCGCATGATGAGAACGGGAGCTTAACGTCGCAGTCTGTGCAGCCCTGCTCCATACGGCATCTGCCGTTTTTGAATGTAAGTGTTGCAGACGGGCCGTCCTTAACTTCAAAACCGATGGAGATCGGCTTAATGTCAGCTACAAGGGCGCTTGCCTTCGGGTCAAGCTCGCACAGGTTTTCAAGTGTGCCGAGCACGGCATACATATTGATGTATGCAAGTGTTTTTGCATCTGTCAAGGTGCATTCCTCCTTATCGCTTTTATTCAAAGCATATTTTCCATTACATTGTACCAAAGAAAACTGATAAAGTCAAATGAATTTGACCAAAAAATAACAATTTTTTGTTAATTTATTATGTCTTTTTATAAGATTTGTTCAATTATTTCCGATAAAAGAATTACATAATTATTTTGTAAAACCGATTTTCGGGTAATTTCCGACAAATATTATCAACAAAGCTTTATTTCTGAGTCTGCTCCTCTTCTCCGGCACTCTGTTCTTCGGAAGAATCAACCGAGTTATCCTCTGTATCGGTCTGAACGTCTTCATCGGCAGAGGGTTCATTCTCCGAATCGGGCTGCTCATCGTCAAAATCCGACGGAGCGTCGCCGAGAACCAGTATTCCGTTCGTTTTCTCCCTGCCGCACGGCAGTATCACGGGCGAAGCAAGAGAGTAAACGTCCGTACACATATCCTCAAGCGCGAATACGTGGCATCCGTAATCATCAAGCCTGTCAAAGTCGGAAGCCTTGGTAACTATCGGCTTCTTCGTCCTTGTCTTTGCTTCCTTTAAAATTTCCTTGCCCTTATCGTTCATTGCAAG
>DNGF01000085.1:905-1662 GCA_003486665.1 Oscillospiraceae bacterium | reverse complement strand
GATATACGGCGGCTCTCCCCTATAGTCATCGGCAACAAATCCCATGAAAGCATGAAGAACGATTCTTCTGATCCTTGCGTGTGAATAACGCTTTGTCTTTGCAAGCTGATAAAGCTCCTCAAGAGATCCTGCCTTGAGCGCCGCGTCATGGATTCTGTATTCTATTCCCTCGCTGACATCCGGCGAGAGTCCGATGTCCTCGGCGCTGAGCTGGCGCATACAGCACAGAATGCTGAATTCAAGCTTTGAATTCGGACACGGAGCAAGATTATTCTCCTCCTCGCGGTGATATATGTCGGCAACGGACTGCGGAACATACATCTCCCATTCCCTGCTGCCGGCAAGCATCATTCTGCGTATATCGGACGCACTGGCAAAGTTTTCGCTTCTCATAAGCGAATCGTGAGCCGCGCCTATTCGCTTGATCGTCATCGGGATCATATCCGAGCCGAGCTTGTCCAGTGCCTGAAGATATTCGATGCCAAGCGTGTTGTTCGGCTCCTCAAGAATATCAAAGAAGCGGTTGCCGCAGACTGCCTTGAGAGCCTCGGAGCGCGCCGAAGCAAAGCTAAGACCGTATTCCAGATTTTCTTTCATTCGCTCGGTGACAGCCTCACTGTTGATTGCGTTCTTACATTCAATAAGCTCGTCGATGTTGCCGCACTCGCTGCCGAAGCTGAGCATATCAACGCAGCCGAGGCTGTTGAGCAATGAAACTCCGCCGTAGGCAAAGCGCTGAGCAAATGCCGTACTCCAA
>DNGF01000085.1:0-857 GCA_003486665.1 Oscillospiraceae bacterium | reverse complement strand
ACCGCCATTTCCGCTCTCGCCCATTTTGAAATAAGAGCCGTTTCTCCGCGCTGAACATAGTTCGAACTCATTACGGCGACAACGTGCGTCCATTCGCCGAGTTCCTTGCTTTTTTCGATCTGATAGGCATGACCGTTGTGGAACGGATTGTACTCCGCAACAATTCCTCCGATTTTCATATAATTCCTCCATAAATACATATATTGTATAAAAAATGCGAAAAAACTCAATCTTTGTCTTGAAAAAACAAAGCTACAGTAATATAATATAACAGAAATCTTTTTGATACAATATCTTGGAGGGAAAAATTTTGAAGATTCTTGTTGTCAACGCAGGAAGCTCGTCACTCAAGTATCAGCTTATTGATATGGAAAACGAGTCTGTTCTTGCAAAAGGAAACTGCGAACAGATCGGAACCGAAAGCACTTTCACGCACAAGGTACCGGCAGATGAAACCAAAAACATTAAGTCTAAACCGATGGAGATGCCGGATCACGCTGCGGCTCTCAAGATCGTTCTCGACACTCTTGTTGACCCGAAGAACGGCGTTATCGCATCCGTTAAGGAGATCGACGCGGTAGGTCACCGTGTGCTTCACGGCGGCGAAAAATTCAGCGGCTCGGTTCTCGTAGATGATAAGGTCGAGGAAGCTATCAAGGAGTGCTTTGACCTCGGACCGCTTCACAACCCCGCAAACCTTACGGGCATCAAGGCTTGCCAGGAGATCATGCCCGGCGTTCCCCAGGTTGCCGTATTCGATACAGGCTTCCACCAGACAATGCCCGACTACGCTTATATGTATGCTCTCCCCTACGAGTATTATGAGAAGTACGGCATCCGCCGCTACGGCTTCCACG
>DNGF01000016.1 GCA_003486665.1 Oscillospiraceae bacterium | reverse complement strand
CCGCATCCGAGTGCGTAACGTCGCAGTCGGTCGGCGATCATTGTTGAAACAGCCCCCGTTTTATCGACTATAACAGCCAATCGTTCGCAGCCGTCAAAAGCTTTCATATTCAGTTCAACTCCATCAGGAGTTATGCACGAAACAAAGCTTTTGGTTTCCGTTCCGATACTTCCTTTCATGGGAGCGTCCAGTTTTTTCCAAAGCCTTGAAGAGTAGTTTACAACACTGCCGATATTGACCGATTGCAAATCAATGCGTAAGGCGTCCTTTTTTATGCTGTCTGCGGCAGACAAAAATCTGTTGCAGCGTTCAATTTTTTTATTGTATTCTTTCTCGTAAATATGTAAAAGCTCACGGGATTTTCCCTCAGAAAAAATTTCATTTAAATTATAATTTCTTTCAATATTTTTCGTCTGATTTTTATCCAGATATTTTTTATCGGCAATTAATATTTTCCGATCATTACATAAAATTCCGCAGCAGTTTTCAAAGGAATACAACATTTCGTTTTCAATTTCCATTTGGCTCAGCTCTGCCGAAAGTTCGATAAAAAACCTGTCTTTCAGATACGGCGATCCGCCTTCAACAGAAAACAATCTTTCAAAATCCTTTGAACCGAAGATGCCTAAATGAATTCCCTCGGCAGTGTTTACTCCGTAATAGAAACAGCTCTTATCCATCGGATCACCTCATTCATCAATATATTATATCTTATTCGCCGAAATATTTTTTGTGCTTGTAAAAAGACAAAATGAGTGATATTATTTTCATAGGACATCATTATGAAATGAGGTAAAAAAATGCTGGATAAAAAAGTCATTTCTTCAATGCTTCCGGGGACAGCGATTGTTGTCTACGATATAACGGATTCGACGAACACAAGAGCAATTGAGCTTGCTAAATCAGTCAAGGGAAATATACTCGTTGCTGCCGAGGGACAAACAAGCGGCAAAGGCAGACAGGGAAAAAGCTTCTATTCCCCTGCCGGAAGCGGTGTGTATTTTTCAATAGTTATCCGCCCCGACGGCAGACTGAGCGATGTGGTTTTCGTTACCTCCGCCGTGGCTGTCGCAGTTGCAAAAACGATTGAAGAAATGACCGACCTTGACCCGAAGATAAAATGGGTAAATGATATTTATGTCAACGATAAAAAGGTCTGCGGCATTTTGGTTCAGTCAATTGTGGCAAACGGAAAGGTTGACGGGCTTTGCATCGGCATCGGAGTCAACATCAGCACAGCGGATTTTCCCGATACTGTCGGCAGCCGCGCAGGTTCGCTCGGCGAGGAAATTGACAGAAACGTTTTTGTCGCAAAGGTTACAAAAAAGATGATTGCATTTTCGGCGGATATTGAGGACAGAACCTACCTCGATTATTACAGAAAAAAATCCTGCGTTATCGGCAGGGAAATAAAGTATTATGAAAACAATGTCGAGCATTTTGCAAAAGTGATTGCGATTGACGACAATGCCAATTTAATCGTCAGCGAAAACGGTGAAACAAAAAAACTCTCCAGCGGAGAGATCACGGTTAGATTTTAAAATTTAAGCTGTTTCTTTTTCTTGCGAAATTGAAACAGCTTTTTTTATAAATTGTTATATTTTTCTTCGCTCTGTCTGATAAGTTCCAAAGCTTCGGCATTGTCGCTCTCGGCTTTTTTCGGCGAAGATTTTTTTGTCGTTTTCTTTGTGCTTTTCTTTGCCGTCTTTTTTTCGGATGACTTTTTTTCCGCCGCGGCGGTTTCACTGATCATCTCTTTATAGCTTTTGTTGATATCTCTGTACTCGTTTTTCAGCTCCGAGATCGCAGCAAAGGTTTCTCCGAGTGCCGATGAAATTCGGTCAAGCTCCTCCTGCAAGTTTTTTACATTTTCTTTTGCATCAATAACCTGATCCGCAGTAAGCTCTCTTACCGATTTTTCCAAGGAACGCGCCGCCTCAACGTAATTGTCCGTATATTCCTCTGTCTGTCTAAGGAATGCCTTTGACGGCTGATCCTTTTTAAGTGATGCCTCGCGTTCGGCAATTTTTTCTGTCAGCTCCAGAATTTCCGAATCCTTCTCGGAAATCACCGTTCTAAGCTCCTCCGCCTCACGCTGAAGCTCCGAAAGCTTATCCGAATCCTTTTTGATTCTGTTCAGCTTTATCTGCATCGCATTTATATGGTTCATGACCTCATAGCAATCGTAACCGCCGAACATAACCTTTTTCAGGATTACCTCCTGCATATTATCCGCTCCTTAATTATTCAACATCCGATGTGCAATGAGGACACTTTGTAGCCTCAATGTCAATCTCAGACTTGCAATACGGGCAAACCTTTGTTGTCGGTGTCGGCTCTTCCTCATTCTTTTTATGAAGACGGTCGGAAACATCATTGATAGTCTTAACAATGGCAAAAATAACAAGAGCCATGATGAAGAAATTGATAACCGCCGTAATAAACTTGCCATAACCGATTGAAGCCTCGCCGATCGTTACGGCAAGATTTGAAAAATCAACCTTACCTAAAATAATGCCGAGCAACGGAGTAACGATATCTTCAACGAGCGAATTTACTATCGCTTGAAAAGCGCCGCCGATGATAACACCGACCGCAAGATCAATAACGTTGCCGCGCATGATAAACTTTTTAAATTCCGCAAAAAATCCTTTTTCTTTCGACATAATAAACCACCTACTCTGATTTTTATATATATTAACACACTTATTTTCTTTTTTCAAGATTTTTTGCCTTTTATGCTTTCATTTTGCTCTGCAATATTGTATAATCATCGAAAAGGAGTTGAGCAAAATGGCAAAATTTATGGATAAAGATTTTCTTTTATATAACAGTACGGCGAAAAAGCTTTTCTTTAACGGCGCGGCAGATATGCCGATCTTTGACTGGCACTGCCACCTTTCACCGAAAGAGATTTATGAGAATAAGCGTCCTGCCGACATAGCCGAGCTTTGGCTCGGCGGCGACCACTACAAATGGCGCGCTATGCGAAGCTTCGGCATTGAAGAGAAATACATAACCGGCGATGCTCCGGGCTATGAAAAGTTCAAGGCATGGGCAAAGGTTCTGCCTGCCTGCATCGGCAATCCGCTTTACCATTGGACGCACCTTGAATTGCAAAGATATTTTGATATTTATGAACCGCTCAATGAACAAAGCTGCGATGACATTTGGAACAGGGCAAATGCAAAAATTGCCGCAGGCGGATTTACACCGAGAGAGCTTATTGAAAAGTCAAACGTCACCTGCCTTTGCACAACGGACGATGCGGCGGACACGCTTGAATATCACAAGCTCCTTGCCGAGGATAAAGACTTCAAATGCAAGGTTTTGCCCGCATTTCGCCCCGACAAAGCACTGAATATAGAACAGGCAACATTTCTCCCGTGGCTTGAAGCGCTCGAAAAAATCAGCGAACAAAAAATTGACAGCTATCAGAAGCTGACAGAAGTGCTGAAAGAGCGCATTGATTTCTTTACCGAAAACGGCTGCCTCGCAAGCGACCACTCTTTCGGCTATGTTCCGTACAACAGAGCAAGTGCCGATGAGCTTGAGGTAATATTCAAAAAGGCTGTCAATGGTGAGGTGTTGACCACCGACGAACAGGATAAATACAAAACCGAACTATTCAGATTCTTTGCCGGCGAGTATGCCCGTCATGGCTGGGCTTGCGAAATTCATATCGGCGCAATGAGAAACAACAACGCAAGAATGTTCAAAACGATCGGTCCCGACACGGGATTTGATTCAATCGGCGACGGAGATATCGCACATAAGCTTTCAAGAATGTTAGATTCCCTTGACGAAGAGGGCTGTCTGCCGAAAACTATTCTCTTTGCGCTCAATCCAACGGCGAACTACGTCCTCGGTTCAATGCTCGGCAACTTCCAGTCAAGCGAAGCCGCTTCAAAAATCCAGCTCGGCTCGGCATGGTGGTTCAACGATAACATTGACGGAATGAGAGAACAGCTCAGAACCTTTGCCAATCTCGGCGTTCTCGGAAAATTCGTCGGCATGGTTACAGATTCAAGAAGCTTTCTTTCCTATCCCCGTCATGAATATTTCCGCCGAATTCTCTGCGGACTTATCGGTGACTGGGTTGAGCAGGGACTTTACCCCGATGACGGATCGCTTTTTGATATAATCAAAGATATTTCTTACAACAACGCTGTCGAATACTTCGGGCTTAAATAAAAAATGGGACTGTCGAAAAAACGGCAGTCCCTTTTTCTATTCTATCTCGTTTCTCAGGTCATCAATTCGGCGGTGAGCGGATTTAACGGAGCTTTCAACGGCATACATTCTTTCAACAAGATTGTTGTGCTTGGCAACCTTCTTTTCAAGCTGTTCGATTCGGTATGACGAAAGCTTGTTTGCCGCAAGAATTCCTCCCAGTGAACCTACCAATGTGCCGGCAAAAGCAATCAACGATACTGTTATTTCAGTCAACGTACCCACCTCAGTTATTAAAATACGAATCGTACTTTGTGAAATTGCAAATAGGAAAGCTTATTTTCTGGGTGGGAATATCGTCGGAAGTATAATCCGCACAAAGTCCGACCGGTGACGATATTTCAACCGGCTTTGCCGCATCGCTCGGATTTGCGGTTACGGTTACTGCAAATGACGTTACCTTAACCTTACCCGCTTCCGATGCACCGAGC
>DNGF01000110.1 GCA_003486665.1 Oscillospiraceae bacterium | reverse complement strand
ATTTTTTATGGACTTGTTCAGCTCGGAAAATCTCTGCTTTATTTTTTGTTGATTAAAGAACCTTGTTGAAGAAATCAATTGCCCTCGGCTCTTTCGGGCTGAGGATAACCTCCTGCGGAGTGCCTTCCTCGATGATATATCCGTCATCAATGAAAAGCACGCGGTCGGCAACCTCGCGGGCAAAGCCTATCTCGTGGGTAACAATTACCATCGTCATTCCCTCTGCCGCAAGATCCTTCATAACCTGGAGAACCTCGCCTACCATTTCGGGGTCAAGCGCCGATGTCGGCTCGTCAAAGAGCATGATATCGGGATTCATGCAAAGAGAACGTGCAATTGCAACTCTCTGCTTCTGTCCGCCGGAGAGCTGATGCGGATAAGCCTCCGCCTTGTCCTCAAGTCCGACCTTTTTAAGCATCGCCATTGCTTCCTCTTTTGCCTTTTCCTTTGAAGCCTTTTTCAGCTGAACGGGAGCAAGCATAAGATTCTGAAGAACATTGAGGTTGTTAAAAAGATTGAAGTGCTGGAACACCATTCCGATGTTCTCGCGAATCTTGTTGAGGTCTGCCTTTTTATCCGTGATCGTCTGACCGTCAACAATGATTTCACCGTCGGTCGGCTCCTCAAGACGGTTTATGCAGCGAAGAAATGTTGACTTACCGCTGCCCGACGGTCCGAGAATAACGACTACCTCGCCCTCATATATATCGGTCGAGATATCCTTGATAACCTCCAGATGACCAAAGTTCTTTTTGAGGTGAGAAACGTGAATTTTAACGTTGTTCTTATTTACGGCCACGGTTCATCCTCCTCTCAAGAGCCTTTGCGATCTTGGAAAGTATCGTGATAACAATAAGGTACATCACGCCGACGATGAGCCATACCTGGAACGACTTAAAGTTAATCGCAATAACATTCTTTGCTGAATTTACAAGCTCCGGGAAGCCGATAACGGAAAGAATCGAGGTATCCTTGAGCGTGATGATAAACTGGTTGATGATGCTCGGTATCATCGTGCGGATAGCCTGCGGAAGAACGACCTTCTGCATGGATTTCCAATAAGGAATTCCGAGACTTCTTGCCGCCTCCATCTGTCCGACATCAACGGACTGAATTCCCGCACGGATAATTTCCGACATATATGCGCCGCAGTTGAGCGAAAGACAGATTATACCTGCTTGCAACGCGGTGAATGTAAATGTGCTGTGTAAAAAGTTCTTTAAAGCGTAAGGCACACCGAAGAAAACGAAGAAAGCAAGAACGATCATCGGAACGCCGCGGATAATATCAACAAATATCTGCGCGATGATGTTGCATACCTTACTTTTCAGCACGCTGAGCATGCCGAAGATGAGACCGATGACGCTTGCGAAAATCAGGCTGTAGAAAGCCATGATAAGCGTCTGTCCCATCGCCTCAAGCAGCAGCTTGCCGTAAACCGAAATTATATCTGCCATTTAGCGGACTCCTTTTGACAAACAGCAGGGCATCTTTGCAGACGCCCCACCGCTCTTTTTAATCATTGTAAAACAATCAGCCAACGTACTTGTTGATGATTTCGTCGTACTTGCCGTTTGCCTTAATGTTCTTAAGACCTGCGTTAAACAAATCAAGGAATTCCTGATTAGCGGAATTAAAGATTGCAAGACCGTAATCGCTTCCCTCGCTGGCTGTGTTCTCAAGAACCTTGAGTGCAAGATTGCCGTTCTTGATGGAATCCTTCATGATCGGTGTGTCCTCGAAGCAAGCCACTGCCTGACCGCCGATAACTGCCTGATACATTGTCGGGGAATCCTCAAACGAGGCGATTGTAAAGCCGTACTTATCCTTAAGGCTGTTTGCATAATCGGCACCCATTGTACCTGTCTTAACGGCAACCTGCTTGCCCTTAAGATCCTCAAAGCCCTTGATCGTAGAATCTGCGGCAACAGTCATTACCTGTGTGCAGTGATAATATCCGTCGGAGAAAATCCAGCCCTCGCTCTTACGCTTCTCCGTGATAGAAGCGCCTGCGATCATGGCGTCTGCCTGGCCTGCCTGGCAAGCCGCGATAGATGCGTCCCAGCCGACGCTGTTAAGCTCATACTTGAAGCCCTGATCCTCAGCGATGGCTGCAAGGATCTCAACATCAATACCGACGAGATTGCCCGAAGCATCCCTGTACTCAAAAGGTCTGAAAACTGTGTCGGTAGAAATCTTCCATACCTTTTCGTCTTCTTTCTTGGAGCCGCAGCCTGCGAAGAGGCAGAACACTGTTGCTACGCAAAGAAGAATTGCAATAAATTTTTTCATGAACTCAAATCCTTTCAATTATTGATTCGCTAAAATAATACAGAGATAGTTTAATCTAATTTTGCGAATTAGTCAAGACTAAACGAGCCATAATTCGTCATTATTTTAACATTTTTTTGTTTTTCAAACGCAAAACATACTTTTGCACTTGATAATTTATATTTTCAAACCGGAATCGCAATCAAAACCGCCGAAGCTTTATCAAATATATATAAACTAATTCTATGCAAAATAATCCATGCCGATTACATCTTATAACAAATCGGTTTAATATTAAAGCAATGCCGTGCCAATCGCCTTAAAACGATTATCCTTTTAACTATATTACAAAATCTTAATCAAAAATTAAGATTTCAAGCCGTAAAATGCCTTGAACTTAATGCCGTATTGTGATACAATTATCGAGGTTTTTCGTCAGTAAAAAAGCAATAATAACACAAACGTTTTCGCGGAGGAAATAGAATGAATTCCAAGGTAAAATACAGAAAATACGGAAATATTCCCGACATGGACACCGTAAAGGAAATTGTAATTTACGGTGCCGATAAGGGTAAGGATAAAAGGCAGTATGCCTTCAAAGGAACGGACGGCACAACTCAGGTCAAGTCCTTTGAGCAGACTTTCTACGATGCAACAGGACTCGGTCAGCACCTTTACACCCTCGGCATGAAGGGTAAAAAGGTCGCCATTCTCAGCGAAAACAGCTACTATTGGATCGCGGCATTTTATTCGATCGCAACAGGCAATATGATTGCGATTCCCCTCGACCCCAAGCTGCCGAAAGCGGATCTTGTTGATCTGATGGTAAGAAGCGGATGCAATGCGATCTACTACACGCAGGATTTTGAACCGGCAATTCAGATGATGAAAGAAAATCCCGAAGTCAAGCTTTCTGTCTATCTCAGGCTTGAAGATTTTGATGAGCTTGTAAAAATGGGACATGATGAGCTTAACGGCGGAGCAAAGAGCTATCTTGAAGATGAGGTCAAGCCCGAAGATCTCGGATTTATTGTTTACACATCGGGAACAACGGGCAAAAGCAAAGGCGTTATGCTCTCGCAGAAAAACGTTGCCTCAGATGCAATAGCAACCTGCCGTGCGATGACGGCAAGTCAGACGGTGGCTTTCCTGCCGTTTAACCATACTCTTTCATGGGCAAGCGCGCTTTTCGCCAGTTCCCTGCTTTCCGAATGGGGTTATATTTGCAGCAGCCTGAGGAATCTGCAAAAGGATATGTTTGAAAATCATCCTCAGCACATAACCGCCGTTCCGCTTGCGGTCGAAACTATATATAAAAAAATCTGGTTCACTGCGCGCAAAGAGGGCAAGGAAGAAAAGCTGAAAAAGGGTATCAAGCTCAGCAAAGCACTGCTCAAGGTCGGCATTGACATAAGACGCAAGCTTTTCAAGGAGGTCATCGACAACCTCGGCGGAAATCTTGAAATGATCATTTGCGGCGGTGCGGCGCTTGATCAGAAATACGAAAAAGGTATGTACGATCTTGGCATTCAGGTTATAAACGGTTACGGCACAACGGAATGCTCGCCGATAATCACCTGCAACAGACTCAGCAAGTTTAAGTTCGGCAGCGCCGGATATGCGCTTGAATGTAATGACGTTATAATCAAAGATCCCGATGAGGACGGAGTCGGCGAGGTCTGCGCCAAGGGCTCCAACGTTATGATGGGCTATTACAACGAGCCTGAAGCAACCGCAGAAACCTTTGACGGCGAATGGTTCAAGACAGGCGATTACGGCTACATGGACAAGGACGGCTTTCTCTTCCTTAAAGGACGTAAGAAAAACCTCATTGTACTTTCAAATGGCAAAAACGTTTCCCCCGAAGAGATCGAGGACAAGCTGTTAACCGTTGATTACATAAAAGAGGTCGTCGTCTATGCCGAGGACGGAGCAATTACCGCCGAATTTTATCTTGACGAAACCGGAACTCCGAACGCGAGGGATCAGCTGAAAAAGGATGTTCGTGCGATCAATCTTCAGCTTCCTGCATATAAGCAGGTCACAAAGACAAAAATCCGCGACACCGAATTCCCGAAAACAACTACACTTAAGATTAAAAGAAAATATTGATTTGTTTTAAAGCCGAAGGTAAATAAAAAGAGCTATAATTCACAGCAGAAATTTCCGCAATGTGGATTATAGCTTATTTTTTATGTCATAACTACTTATATTGTAAGCTCCGGGAACGGTACAAAAGGTTTAATCTCTTCACTGTGTTCGCCGATTATTTTTTCCATCCAGACCATGTCGTACCATGTGTCAAATTTTCTGCCGCATTTCGAGAAACGACCGACAAGCTTGTAGCCGAGATGCTCGTGAAATCCGACGCTGTTCAACGTCAAATGCTCATCCTCAACCACGGGATATCCGATGCAGGCATAAAGATTTATTATGTTCTGCGCCGCAGAGATCTCCTCAACAGCCTCATAAAGCCTTTTGCCAACTCCCCCATGGCGGCAGTTTTCATCGACATAAATCGACGTTTCCGCCGAGTGTTCATATGCCGCACGGCCGACAAACGAGCCTGTATAAGCGTAGCCTACGATCTCGTCCCCGACCTCGGCAACCAGATACGGGTATCTTTCCAGCGTGTGTTCAATTCTCTTTCTGAATTCATGTACCGTCGGCACGTCATACTCGAACGTGATAGCCGTCTTTTCAACATACGGCGCATAAATTTTCAGCAGCGCTTCCGCATCATCGGGCGAGGCAACACGAATATTCACATTTTCCATATCGACACCTCTTATTCATATTCCGAAATGTATGATCCATTTTTCAAACGCCAAAGCCGTTTCCAAAAGAGCCTTGAGATTTTCAAGCTTTTCATTGCCCTTGATCGCTTCAATGAAATCCTTATCCGAAGTCGGCGGAATCAGGGTTATGCCGTAATATGCAAGCCCTTTTTTCGGCTCGTCAACAGTATGATGATAGAAATTGATCTCATTCAAGCTTTGTAAAATGCTTTCGATCTCGTCGTCATCAACCGATATGCACGCATATTTCTGCGGCTCATATTCATCGTACCGCGTCCCCTTTTGAGGATCCTGCGGCATTATCGCAAACTCATGTATTGCCATGAATCGTCACCTCTGCCGTAACCGATGGTTCTGCCGCGGTTACATAATTAATCTCTTCTCAATGCCTCTATCGGCGTCATCTGTGCCGCGCGCTTTGCCGGATAAATTCCGAAGAATATTCCTATTGCACTGGAAAAACCGACGGCAATAAGTACCGTTGAGAACTTAACGGCTATCGGAATATTAATATACGCCGCGACAGCCCATGCTCCTCCGACTCCGAGAATAAAGCCTATCGCGCCGCCGATCAGGCACAAGATGACCGACTCGGTTAAAAATTGGAACATGATAGTTGAGGTTTTTGCTCCGAGCGCCTTTCTGATTCCTATTTCACGCGTTCGCTCGGTAACGGAAACCAGCATGATATTCATAACACCGATTCCGCCGACAATCAATGAAATTGCACTGACCGCAGCAATAAATGTTGTAAAAATACTGATGACGGAATCGAGAAGATCAATATATGTTGCCATAATATTCATCGTGTATACCGAGTCGTCAAAGCTTCCGTGCCTTGTTTTAATAAGATTGAGTGCAGACGAACCTGTATTTTCAAGATCCGCTCCCTCGCTCGCCATAAAATAAATCTGCGTGTATTTATTCACCTTGTCATTAAGCTCGCCGTTGAGCGTAGCGGGAATGGCTATCATGCCCATACTCATTGAATTGTTCGAGTAGGACGACATCATGCTTTCCATCTGATCCTGAGAAATCATGGAGTTCTCCGTCATATCAACAACGCCGATTACCTTAAGCGAAACCGTTGCATTGTTGACGGTGTAATTTATCGTTTCTCCGACGCAATTCTCTTTGCCGAAGATCTCCTTGGCGGTCATGGTGCTGATGATGCAAATATTTCTCTTTTGATCATATTCATCCTTGGTCCACGGTCTGCCGTATTTTGTCGTCATTTGATTTATAAAAAGCAAGTCCTCGTTGCCGGCAATTGTAAAGACAAAGCCATTGTATTTACCTGCCTGTGCCTGACCGAATGAAAATTCATACGGAGAGCAGTAGCTTACCGTGCCGAGTTTTTTTATCGAGGAAATGTCCTCTTCCGTGATGTAGTTCGACTGATTTGCAGTATTGACATTGACGGCAATCTGAATGGCATTCGATCCCATATCCTCAATCATGCCTACAATATAGTCGCGTCCGCCGTTACCGATCGTGATTATCGCAATAACCGAGGCAACGCCGATTATAATGCCGAGCATCGTTAAAAGCGAACGCATCATATTCGTTTTAATACTGAAAATCGCAATGCGTATATTTTCTCTGATATCCACGGCAGTCCTCCGTTACTTCAGCTTGACCTTTGCTCCGTCCTCAAGTC
>DNGF01000178.1:8280-21070 GCA_003486665.1 Oscillospiraceae bacterium | reverse complement strand
CATTCGCCTTTATTGTTTCTGTGACACTGCCGTTAACAAGCATATCATCGGTATAAACGAACCAACGATAACCCTTGCCGCCGTTTGTAACATCCACATTGAGATAAACTCTCGCCGGTATAGTTCCCGAATTTGTCACATTGATATCGTCAAAATTAACTGCCTTGTCAAAAAGTGTTTCATTCTCATCCGCAAGCTTTGTAGCCGCTTCAAAAAGAACGCTGTGATTTATGACAAATTTTGTGTTAACCGAAAGGTTTCCGAAAACAAAACTGTTTCCGCTGTCGATAACACCGCTGTCGTAAAACCACGCGGAGGTCTTTGACATTCCGGAAAAATATCCGATGCAAAGAACAAGAACAACTGCCATTATCGGAGTCATTATCTTCTTTATTCTATTCATCGCTGCCACCTCCGTTTTTCTTCTGGTTTATACGCGAAATAATCATATTAACCGCAATCAATGCAACCGCAACAATTGCTAAAATTATAAGTCCCTTAGTCTGGGATATACTGCCGAACGCTATGGCAAGATATCCGAGGAGCGGAACCTTATACCACATTTTACCGACTATTCTGTCTGCCGATGTTTCCATCGGATCCTTTTCGGGGTTGTTATCGCCCTTAGTTGTTATTGTCTTGTTTTCACGGTCAATATCGACTATACGGTGGGTAAAATACTCATTGAGTTCCGCCGAGCCGACCGTAACAACATCTCCGACCTCAATCTCATCAAAGGTCACTGCTCTTGAAAAAACGATATCTCCGCGAGAAAGTGTCTTTTCCATACTTTCGCTGGTTACGGCATATCCCTTTGCGCCGGTCAGAAAATTAAATAGAACAAACACAACCGAAATTACCGTAATAACCGCGAGAAAGTTGAATAAAACGTTGCCGAGCCTCGGCTTTACCGTGCTTTTTCTCATGCCTTGGTGCCGGAAAGCTGGTAGGAGTCAATGCTGCTCCACGAGATATTATCTGCCTGCTTTGCTTCAAAGCTAACCTTTATATTAACAGGCTGACCGGAATAAGCTTTTGAAATGCTGTCCTTATATACGATACTTGAAATAGCATCGACATAAGAAACCGATGACTTTACCGCAGGAACAAGGCTAAGGTCATAAACCTCAGCAGAGCTGTAATTATCACCCATATAGTAGAAATAACAAACTCCGCCCGCGTTAACATTCTTTGACCACTTGTTAGCCGCAAAGGTTACGTCTATATCATCATCGTTTCCGGAGTAGATCTTTTGCTCTGCTCTTCCGGAAGCATAGCTTGTATATTCTATTGAAAGCCTGATCTGAACATCTGCCGTCGAACCGTTGTTGATTCTGAGCATTGCGCCCTGACCATCGAGATTTACCAAGTTATCGCCCGGCATAATTATCGTCTGTCCGTCACCGTCAAGATCGGTAAGCTTCGCCGTCTGTGAGGCGCTGACAACGGAAACAGAAATGCTTTGCTTCTTCTCCAGCGTTGTCACAAACCACGCATAAGAGGTTCCGCAATTCATAAGACCGATAATAACAGCCAATGAAGCAACAAAAGCAATTATTCTTTTAGTCATAAGCTTTCTTCCTTTCCGCTGCAAACAGCTCAATCTCTATGGCTGCCCACGCAATATATATTATGGCAATTGCAACTTTAACAAGTGTGTATTGCAAAAACTTTACAAAGTAGCCCACATAGGGAATTACAGCCTCAACCTTGCCGACTGCATAGTCGGCAGAAGTTTTGCCTAAGTCATTCTCCTTATTTGCATCGCCCTTTGTTACAAAGCTTTGATTGTATTCATCAATTTCAACAATTCTGTGCGTGAAGCTTTTTTGCTGAGATTTGTCGGTGAAAGTAACGATATCCCCCACTCTGTAATCTTCAAAATTACTATACGGCTTTATATATATAAGGCTGTACGGTTTAATGGTTGGCGCCATACTTCCCGTTTCAACAACCATCATATCCATTTTTAAAATTTTCGGAGTATAAACAACTCCAACGGCAACAACCGATATACAAATGACAATTGCTGTCAGTAATATACTAATTTTTTGTTTTCGAAGACTCTTCATCTTCTTCATCCTTCTGATCCGAGAATTTATATTCGGCAATCAGCTTAGCCAAATTGACCGCTTCACCCGTTGTAATCAATATAAGCGGCAGAACAATAAAAATAAATATGATCTTCGGATTTCTCAACACACCGAGAGCCGAACTGCCTACCAAGCCGACATTTACAATAACCTTTCCGATTAAATCGACTTCGAAAACCGCTGCACTGTCGGGAGCGTCATTCGCATCTCCTTTTGTGCGGAATATTCTTTCGCCGCTGTCGCTTTGATTAATTTCAATTATTCTGTGTGTATTGATCTTTCCGCTGATTGCAGTATCATTTGAATAGAAAGAAACCACATCTCCGACTTTCAGCGAAGACGGCTTAGTCTTGTGGACTATAACAATTCCGCCGACGGGGATCTCCGGCTCCATACTGCCTGACTGAACCTGAAAAACGCTAAAGCCTAAAACGCTCGGAGCCTTGCCGGCAGAAGCGCCGAGAACTGAAATAAAAATTGCAAATCCCAGAATAAAGATTACTGCAGAAAGCACTGCCATAATCCTGGAAAAAATCTTCCCTGCTTTTTTCATAATTTATGAAACAGGCTGAACGCTGATTTTGAGAGTGCCGAGAGAAGATGACAAGCCCTCAATAGACGACGGACTGTCTGCCGCAAGTCCAATCTCATAGTAAATCAAGAAAACGTCATTTTTCTCAGTCTGACTGTCAGCAAGCGATCTGCCGTCAAAAATCGTTCCGTTTGAAAGATCCGACAGGCTCATATAGTCCGAACCAAACAACCTGGCCCCGTCAGTAAAGGTTATCACACCGTTGTTTGTCGATTTGATCGCCTTATATACAGTGTACTTAACCTGAACAGATTTTTTCAGATCTGAATTCATGTTGGACGGCAGCTCATCTATTATCATGCTCAGCTTCAACTTTTCATCCGTTGCCGTTGTCATGATCATCTTATACTTTTTGAATGAACCGGATGTCCAGTTGTTAAGCTCAATATCACCGGTAAGCCGCGAATAATTTCCGCTGCTGTCTGCCTCATAATACGCAACACTGGCATATGTCGGACTTGTAACCTCACCCGAAATCGACGGTACAAAGTTTTCGTTTGAATTGCTAAACCAAGCAAAGGAAACCGCTATAAGAGTCAGGGCCGATGCCACAGCTAATATTAAGTTTTTAATAAATGCAAACTCTTTTCTCATCGTAACATCAACCCTCTAACTTATTTACCGATAACGCTCCAGATAGTCCTGATTCCCCACGCGGGTTTTGATCCGTTAATTTCAATAACAATATTAACGTTTTCGGAATCATCTGTCGCAATAAACCTACCTTCGTTTTCAGCATCCGTAACCTCAAGTGAATTGCCGTTGGAATCGGTTGCTTTTACACTGAACTCATAACCCACAGGTAAGCTAAGGTCAATATAAATTCCGCCTCCGGTTACATCTATGCTGTTTACAGCTCGTGTTTCTGAGCCGATCCTTGTAAAGAATCCAAAAGCATTGGAACTCTCGGCGTATTTTGTCTTAAGCATTACACCTATAAGTTTACCGTCAAGCGAACCTGACTTGTCGCTGATCGAATAGCTTACGCCGGTCATTTTATCACTTATCGGATATGAATATCTGGCTATCAAATTCTTTGTTGAAGCGTAATCGTTATTCTTCATAAGAGTGATAACCAAACCGTTTGATTTATCAACGCTTACTGCATTGGAGTTAACCTCCGCCGCAACTTTTATATCCGTATAATTCAACGCGGTACCGACATTCGAACCGTTCATATACTTTACGGCAAGCGCCGCAAACTCGACCGCAGTCGCATACTTAGCCGAACTCTCCGTGGATTTAAGTGAAGACGGAACCGCGTATCCTGACGCAGTAACCGTAAAGCCAACAATTGACGGATCAGAAAGTGCCTTGGTCGTTGAGATCTTGGCGGTATCTGCCGATCCATCCGCAACCGCACAATCATTCTTAGCCGTGCAGCTGTCATAGCTTACGTTATACATTGTCGAGCTTTCTGCAAATCGTCCGGCAATATTTCCCGCTTTTTTGGATCGCGAATCAACCATATTTGCAAAAACCGAATTATTAAGCGCTGTATACTCCGCATCGCCTACAAGTCCGCCTGCATATCCTCCAGCTGAAACATATGCCGTAGAAATAACATTGTTAATCTCGGAATTGTTCGATGATCCGATGATTCCGCCGGCCGCAAGGAGAAGTGAACCGGAAACTCTGCCCGATGTAATACAATTTTCAATTTTCGCACCGTTAGATGCACGACCGGCAATGATACCGGCATCCTGAACCATGCCGTATGCGCTGACATCAGCAATTACAACACAGTTCTCAATCAGCGCACCATTGAGCTCACCGGCTACAGCACCAACAGATGCAGATGATTTTGAATCAATATCAAATCCGACAAAGCCGAGATTTTTAATTGTTCCGCTGACACTCTTGAACAATGATTCGCCGCTAAAATCATAAACAACATGATTTGCTCCGTCAAGAACTCCTGCAAAAGCATCTGCAGATTTTACATCACTGAGATCAATATCGTTTGTAACGATATAATATACGTCTTCACGGTCACCATTTTGCATCATTATTGCAAACTCATCGGTTGTTCCGATTCTGTAGGGATCAGACTTAGTACCTGCACCTGCGAGCAACGAAGCATATGCTACGGGCATTGCAGTTTGCAAGCCGTTTGAATAGGTAAAGACAAGCTTAGCTCCGTCAACAGAACCCGCTGCGCTTACCGAAGAATCGGCCGCATTGAAAATCAACGCACCCTTAGGATCTGACTCCACGGATGAAAGCTCAAAGCTGCATCCGGCAACCTCAAACGACTTATATGTTCCTGTGCCTGACGATATAATAATATCCTTTTCACCAAGTATGGTCTTTTCGCCGTTAAGAGTGATATATGACTTTTCCGTTCCGCCGAGAACGCAACTCATTGCGCTGAGATCAACAGCCGTAAAGCCATTCTTCTGATATGAATTAAGCTCCTGTGTGCCGAAAATATTTTCATTCTGGTATGAGGAATAATAAACATTCGACAGAATATTTACCTGAGCTTTTCCGTTTTCGGGGAATGTTTCATTGTCTGCCTTTGCAATAACAGCCGCCGAAATTCCACCGTCTGCCTTTGCAGCTATTACCGTGTTCTCAACAAGAGGCTTGCTTGCTTTCGAAAGGAAAGACGAATTATTGCCAACCTCTGCAATAACACCTGCACTCAGTTTTTCGGCATTTATATTTCCGCCGATAAAGCAGTCCTTTATATATGAGTTAAGCGGATCACTAAACTGTCCTATGACACCGCCTGCTATCTTTCCGGAAATCTTTCCGTCGATACTGATATCTTCAATCTGAGCGTTGGCAGCACTGCCGACAACACCTGCGGCAATTGTTCCGGATTTTACGGTAATACCGTTCAGCTGAACGTCGCTGACCTTTCCGCTGAGAACTCCTGCAAATCCGCCTGCTATCTCGACTGTTGCCGAGGTTGCCGTGAGCGTAGTTGCGGAAACAGAATCCTTAACAATTATGTTTTCTGCAGTAAGGTTTTCTGCTTTACCTGCAACAATTCCCGATACTCCGCCGAACTCACTTGTCTTTACAGAAGAAGAAACAATTGTTACATTTTCGATTGCCGTGTTCTTGGCGATACCGACAACCGCTCCTGCATAGTTAAGACCTTCAACATTCGCGTTGTTTATAATAAGGTCCGAGATGACAGCCCCGTCCGTTGCTCCGAAGAGTCCACCGAGGACGGTACCTGAGAGCTTCATGCCGTTAATTGAATGAACCTTTCCGTTATAAAGTCCGGTAAATGTTCCTTTGAATCCGTATTCGGCGCTTCCGATTGTTACAACACCGTTGCCGACATTGTAGAATCCGCCGCCAAATTCAAAGTCCTCTTTAGCGAATGTAATATCGGACGTCAAGGCAAAATACTTGCCCTCGCTGTCATAGTATGCAACTGTTTCCAAATCATAAGCATTGGAAACAAGGTACGGCGACTCGTAAGTTCCCGCTCCTTTAAGCGGCGTACGAACATCAGACTTGATTGCAAAATGAACCGGAATTCTGACATCGCTATCCATATCGGATACATAATAAGCAACGACAGAAATATCCGCCATATGATTTACTTTGACCACAAGTCTATCCTCAGAGGAAGAAACTACACCGATTCTGTCGTTTGCCTCCGAAACCCAACCTGTTGCACGGTCAAAGGAATATCCTTTAACCTTAGGAAGATTGGAAAGCTGTATTTCTGTTTCGCCAACCGCCGATATAGTGTCTGCCGAGGGCGTAATTGCCGATCCGTTTGGCTTATCCATATCAACAATGCCTGCGCTTTTTATTTCAGTTGACTTTCCAAATGCCGAAACATTTCCAAAATATGTTGAAATTACGGTTCCCGTAATCAGCGTATCAATGTTATCTGAATTTACTGCCCTATCGTTCTCTACATATCCGATTACGACACCGGCATTTTTGTTATTGATTTCTGTCTTTATCTGAGCCGCGATAATCGAATCGGAAACAACTGCAGTCATGCCGTTAAAGTTGCCGATACCCTTTACAGCTCCGATCATACCGCCCACGGCGGCATTACCGATAACATTTCCGAGAATCTTAACATTGCTCAACTGAACATTATTAAGGGCTGCCGCACTGAGCTTCGCAACCGCACCGCCGGCTGCAACTGCATCAACTGAAGCAAGAAGCTCAACCTTGGCAAATGATTTAATATTGTTTGCAACAAGCGCACTCTCCGCACCGGTTATATCTCCGACAATACCTGAGGCGATCGAAGCCGAAGTCACATTTGACATCGAATCAATACTGCAATCATCAATTGTGACTGCACCGGCTGTATTATATACGGCAAGAATTCCGGCTGCTACCGAATTTGCCTTTTCGGCGCGGACATTCACACCGTAAATATTTACTTTTTTGATTGAAAGCTTAGCGTTTGCGTTCGCTTTTCCGACAATTGCAGAAGCAATTCCTGCCTTTATCACTGTGCTTCTAATTTCGACATTGCTTATAGAAGAACCGAAGCTTGAGGAAATTCCGCCCGCGACAAATGCCGAGGTGCCGGCAATTGTTGAAATCTCGGAAGAAATAACCTTTGCATCCGAAATTGAAACGTCACCCTTACCGGCTGCAATACCCGAAACCTCGGATACGCCCTTTACGGTCAAACTGTCAACCGAAACAGTTTTAATCCCCAGCTTACCTTCGGCAAGACCGATTATTCCGCCGACATATTCTGCACCGTTAAGCTTAGAATTACTAACCTCAATATTTGCAATTGTGCCGTTACTTGAAGCGGATCCTGCAACAGCTCCTACATAATTCGCCTTGGAATTAACCGAACAATTATCAACTCGAATTCCGGACATTTTAATTGAACCGGATGTAATCGCACCGACTATAATTCCTGAATAAATTCCGTCCGAAGCAACATTACTGTCCTTAACGGAAATATTGTTAAGCGTTGTGTTTCCTGAAATATGACCGGCAAGAACCGCTGAATACAAGCCCTTTGCATTAACCTGAGCGGAAGCAATTACCAAATTGCTTATCTCGGCATTATCCAGTGAAGCAAACAGACCCGATTTTGACGTACCGTTAATCTTTAGATTCGAAATCGTGTGGCCGTTACCGTTAAACTTCCCGCTGAACGGAAGCATAGTTCCGCCGATCGGTGCAAAGCTCGAAAGCTCGGACATATCAATATCCGAATTTACAACAAAGCTTGCCTTGCTGAGTTCGGTAATGTTTTCGCTTACATATGCGAGATCATACGCACTTGTTATAACATAATTACCCAAACCGTCCTTTTCAAGACCGTTTGAAATCTTAATCGTAGTATAAAGACCTGTAACCTTATTTGTTACAGTAACCGAACAGCCCTTGACGGTTACAACGCCCGCCGCGCGGCTGACATTAAGAACAATTTTCTCATCCTGAATACTTACACCGACAGAGAGTAATGAATTATCTGTTGCAACAGAATAATCCGATGCCTTTGAGCCGGTAAAAGCCTTAATTGTCGGCAAAGCAATATTGAATTTTCCGCCGTTACCGGTAAAGAATGCAACTTCACCGTCTTCAAACGACCATTCAATAAACTGATTTTTGTCGGCTTTTGCAAAGTTTGCAGGTGTCTGCATACCCTTGCTCATATAGATTTTTGAAATAACCGTATCCTTAGCGGAAAGATCCGCAACAAATGAATATTTGCCTGCTTCATTTTTTCCCGATACATAGCAATTTTCAAAAGTAACGTTTGAAGCGCTTACCGAACCGACAACGATTGCGGCATTCTTCGCTTTATCTGAAGAGCTGATATTCACAGCCGCACCGCTGTTTGTAATTCTTGTTCCGTTTCCTGTTACAGCTCCGGCAATAGCACCGAAGTTTGTAACATCGCCCGAAATTTTAGCATTTGCCGTTACGCGGCAATTATCAAGAACACTGCCGCCGGCAATAATATTGAACATTATACCGCTGTTAGCTCCAGATGCTGCAAAAGCAGCACCGTTTGACAAAGTAACCGCCACATTGCTCAACCTTGCATTAACTGCATTACCGAGCACCGCAGAAGAGATATCCGTCTTCGAAATGAACTCAACATTCTTAACAGTTCCGAAAACCTCTGTGAAAACAGGGGCAGAAACAGTGACATAATGTCCGTTTCCGTTTAAAGTACCGTTAAATGAAAAAGCAGAAGCATTGGTCGAAATGTCCTTGTTGAGTTCTGCATAAATTCCACGCGCATATCTAAGTAAGCCGAATTCAGCTGAATTACCTACAGACAGCGGATCTGAAGCTGTGCCGTTTCCCTTTGTTCCTGCCGAAACAACCAAAATCGGAAGATTGAAGCTCTGCGTTATTCGGACAGAACCATTGCCGATTGTTGACGGGAGGCTTATATCCGCCTTATAGTTAAGCCAAGAAACATTGTTTGACGAAATGCCCTTTACATTTGCATAAGAACCCTCTGATACAACAGATATTCCTTTGCCAACCTGCTTAAATCCGTCTTTTATTGTTATGTTTGCTTTACCCCACGATGCGGAGAGTGCAGATTTTGAAATGCTAACGCTTTCACCGACTTTGACTGTCTTAAATTCAAGCGTGTCAATGTTATTAACGTCTGCTCCGTAATTTGTAACGGAGAAAGACCTTCCGCTGACTGTACTTGACCAATAGCAATCACTGATCATGCTGGCTGTTGCACCTGTGCCGATAAGACCATTGCCCGAAGCACTGCACTTAAGAGCGGTAAGGGCATAGTTGTTCACAAATTTTGCTCCGCTTGCCGCGCTGCCCGCAAGTCCTCCGACAACATCGGTTTTCTTTCCTCCGACAACATTGCCTGACGCAAAGCAATTTGAAATTGTTCCGGATGAAGATCCTGCGATTCCACCGTAAACGGTTTTACCCGAAAGAGATGAATTGATATATTCGCCTATATCAATTGCAGAAACTCCTGTAATTTTTCCGCTGTTAATACCGGCAATGGCGCCGATTATTCCGTTTCCGCTTAATGTATGGGATGCTAACGTTGCACCGACGGTGTTGGACTGCGTTCCGATTACAGTTACATCTGCAATCGTACCCTTANNATTATTGACCGCCGCAACTAAGCCGGAATTTGCAACATTTTTCGTTGTAAGAACAGAATTCTTTATCTCACAGCCGGAAATAGTTCCGCTGTTTTCAGCTGCAAGTACCGCGCAATTTTTCGCATCGATCGTTACGTTTATTTTGCTGTTTTCAACAACAAGATTTTTAATTGTCGAGCCATTGTTTATATAACCGAAGAGCGCAAAGTTTTCTCCTTTGCCGAATGTTACATTAAGACCTTTGATCTTGTATCCGTTGCCATCAAGCGTGAAGAACACATTTTTTGATGCCGCACTAAGATTCTTGCTTACCGAAACAAGTGAACCCGAATAAACGGAATTTGAAGTAAAATCTTCTGCATTAATTTCAGAAAGATTAATGTCATTTGTAAGAACAAAGTATTTGTTCGAACTCGTTGTGAGATTAATCTTTTCCTGCATAGAGATGAAATCATCAGCATCGGAAATTCTATATGGATCGGATACAGTACCGATTCCCTTGTTTTCCGTTACAAGTTCACCGCCCTCAGCCTTAACTGTCGTTGATGAAATTGCTCCGCCTTCCTGCGAAACTGTCGTGGAGGGATTAACTGCGGAGGTAGAAGCTGCAGTTGTAGAACCGGAGGTGCCAAACTCGTTGACAGCCAACGATGAAGCTATTCCGGTTGAGGACAGCAACACTGCAACGCTGAGCAACGTTACCGCAACCCTTTCTAATCTCCTTTTAATCATAATAAAACCTCCACTGTTATCGCCAATACTTACTCCACGATTATAACATGACGTCTAAACATATATTATTCTCAGCCGTTTTTCGCAGCCTTATCTGCCTTGAGCTTTTCTTCCTTGGCTCTTGCACGTTCTCTTGCAAGTCGCTCCTGTTCCTTTGCTTTTGCTCTTGCTTTTTCACGGGCAATTTTTTCTTTTTCCTTAGCCTTTGCCTTTGCTATACGCTCTTGCTCTTTGATTTTCTCGCGTGCAATGCGTTCCTTTTCTTTAGCTTTTTCCTTGGCAATTCGCTGCTTTTCGGCTTCGGCAGCTCTTATTTTTGCAATACGCTCTTTCTCTTTAGCCTTTGCTTTTTCTTTAGCTGCTTTTTCTTTTTCTCTTGCCTTTTCCTTAGCAACACGCTCTTTTTCAGCCTGTGCGGCTTTCACTGCAAGTTCTTTTTGCTTAGCGCGTTCCTTTGCCAAACGCTCTTTTTCTTTAGCTTTTTCCTTAGCTAAGCGATCCTTTTCAGCCTGTGCTGCCTTTGCTGCAGCAGCCTTCTGCTTTGCCTTTTCTTTGGCAAGGCGATCCTTTTCTGCCTGCTCAGCCTTTGCTTTGGCAATTGCTGCCTTTTCTCTCTGCTTTGCGGCGGCGGCTTTTTCTTTTGCTTTCTGAGCGGCAAGCTCTTTTGCCTTTCGCTCTTTTTCCTTTGCTTTAGCCTTGGCTGCCTTTTCCTTTTCTATCTTTGCAAGCTTTGCTGCTTTTTCTCTTGCAACGCGCATTTCTTCACGCTGCTTTTCCTTTGCAATACGAGCTTCTTCCTGCGCCTTGAGTTTTGCAGCTCTCTCTTTTTCTTTTCTTGCTTTTTCTTTTGCGAGGGCTTTCTCCTTTGCGATGCGAGCCCTCTCTCTTTCTTTTTCCCTTTTGATTCTCTGCTTCTCTTTTTCTTTCTCTTTCCTTGCTCTCTCTTTTTCCCTTGCTATGCGGCGACGCTCCATCTCTTTCTCATGAGCAATTTTTGCCTTAATTTTATCCTCAATGGCTTTCTTGCGTGCATTTTCAGAATCAAGTGCGCGCTGAATAGCCTCCTGTATTTTCTTTTCGCCCTCAATCTTCTTACGGCTGACACGCTTGACTTCATCGACAAAAACACGCTGAATCTCAACTTCCTCCATGTCGTAGTCCATAACAAGCTCTTCTGCAAGTCTTTTAAGAAGTTTCGGCTTAAGTTTACGCTTTTTCTGTTTGCCTACAGCATCCTCGGAAAGCGTATTTGCCTTGAGCATCATATAGTTAATTGCAGTCATTCGATTAAGCTCGTTCATGTACTCTGCGCTAACCATATCGTTGGATTCTTTGACTGTGATCTCGTAACCCAATTCATTATATGACTGAATAAACTGCCAAAGCTTAAGACAAGCTCTGAAGTTCGGATTTTTCTGAATAGCGTTTGTTCTCATGATAGGGGGTCTTACTGGAACGCAATTTCTGAGTTCCTTCATGAAAGAGGAATTCGCATATTCATTGATTATTCTCTTGACTCTCTCAATTCTCTGGAACGCCGTTGCATTCTCGCCATCCGGACCGGCTTCACCCTCAACTTCGCTGCCGGCGGACTGCGCCGAAACCTCAAGCTTGTACTGAATCTTTTCTCGACCTCTTGTAAAGTCGCTCTCCATCTTCAGTGATGCCATGTTATCATCATCGGAAATATTAAAAAGAACATTGTATCGTACGTCAATAAACCTTACAAGATTCTGCATGAGCGTGAAAACAAATCTGTTCTCATAAACCTCATAGCTTTCCTCTCGGAAAACGTTAAGAATCTGGTTCGGGGTAACATCATCGCCCTCAACCTTGGCAATCATGTTTGTGTGCTGTGCGAGATGACGAATTGATTCGTTCGTAATTTTTCTCGCGCGCTCAATAGGAACAATTTCTTCTTCCTGAACAATAAACTTTCTCGGAACACGAATAATATTGTCAAGGGGAATGATGCAAGCTTCGATTTCCTCAACCCACTTAAGGTCGATCTTCTTATCAAAATATCTGTTGAACAAGGAATAGCTGTTCGTACCGCTGTTAATGGCGGTATTCATTTCGTTATAAAACTCGTTATCGGATGTTGCCGATGCAAGATAATCCTTGTATTCAAGATATAATTCAAGATACGATTTGTTCATTCAGTATGTCCCCTTTGACAAAAGTTATAATAACGGTTACGGGATTACATAAGTCTTTTAAGAAGCTGAAGATACTCTTTACACTCGTTCATATTTGCCTTACCGAAGTGTTTATTAAGATATGTAACAAGTCCGTCGATTTCATCACGGATA
>DNGF01000178.1:0-8247 GCA_003486665.1 Oscillospiraceae bacterium | reverse complement strand
CGCACGGATAAATGAAAGGTTCAAGCTTTCAAACTTACGGAAAACTTTCTTGGCAAGAACAAAGTCGATACCGTCAATTTCTGTTCCGCCGCATCCGACATATGCCGGAACAAATTCCTTAAGCTGCTTAACAATACGGTTACCGAAAGCAAGACGGAAGTGTTCAATAACATAGTCGTCAAGTTCCTCAATCTTCTTAAGATTTTCATCGGAAACTTTATATTTGGTCTGACACTCAAGGAACATACCCTCAAGATGTTTGTAGCTAAGGTTAAGCTCCTCAGTATACGGAGCTTCAAAGAATTTACCCTTACTGTTAAGGTCAATAGGAATAGCACGGTCATAAACCTTATCTGAAACAGCAAATGTAGAGTCGTCGTTGTTGATAGTTCCGATATACCACATATTCTCAGGAAGTCTGAGCTTACCGTCGATAACGTGCTTCGGGTCTGTCGGCCAAACACTCGGAACAAGCGAAACAACCCACTCATCTCTTGACGGCATTTCAAGAATTGAAAGCAGCTCGGCGAAGTAATACTCAACACGAGCGATATTCATTTCGTCAAGAACAGTAATGAAGATTTCTTCTTTGAAGGTTGCTTCATACATCTTCTTAAGAACTTCGGTTTCGTTGAATCTCTTTGTAAATTCGTTAAAGTAACCGAAAATCTCGGTACGGTCACGCCATGACGGCTGAACCGAAGCAATTGTAACCGGATTCCTGAGGAATTTACCCCAAGCATACGCAAGGGATGTTTTACCTGTACCGGAAATACCCTGAAGAATTATAAGTCTTGTCGAGGCAAAAGCCGAAAGGAACAATCTGATAATTTTGATCTCGTAGAAAAGACCCAGACGCGAACAAGCAAAGTTACGGAATCTTTCGCAGATTTCCGGAAGAGTAATCTCATTGTCAAAATCGGGAGCGACATAGTTCTCAATTTCGAGGTCAACCTGAGTACACTTATAGAAACGGCTGTAATCATCGGCAGTCTTATCGACCTCGCCGTCTTTCTTTTCTTCCTCGTTCTCTTCGCCGCCCTCTTCATACGGACTTTCGCCGGGATTAAGACCGAGCTGAGAAACTTTCATTGCAAGAATTCTTTCTTTCTCATTGTTAAGCTTGATAACCTCACGATTAAGGTTACCTACTTCCATCAAAAGCTCTTCCTGATCAACAAGAGTCTTTCTGACTCTAACGTATTTCTTGATAAGTACAACTACAAGAATAACGATAGCTGCAAGAACAGCAACAGTCGCAATAACAGCGACAATAGCAAGAAGCCAGTCAACAATTGTAAATTTGCCTGACCATGCTTTGAAGATCTTAATGTACTGCGGAATATTGAAAATATTAGCAATACCTAAGCCGATGCCCTTAAAAATACCCCAGACACCTTTTACGAAAAACTGATTTAAAAATTCTGCAAGGAACTTTGTGATTGTCATTTCGGTCACCCTCTGTTATTTAAAGTTTTATATTGTATGAGTTGAATGTTATTTATCTTCTTTATCCTGGGAGCTGCCGTCTTTCTGCTGGGCAAGATATTCATCAATTACGCGCTGTTTTGACTCCTCACTGAGGCTCTCGGCCTTAGCAGTCATAAACATTGAAATCAATTTATATATCTGCCAAATGAAGAACAAGGCAAGCGGAATAATAATACAAATCATAAAGCCCGTTCTGCTCTGAAGGAAACTGAGCGCCGAACCGAAGTTTGCAATCTTCATTCCCGTGAGCTTCTCACCCGTTTCTTTGTCTACGCCGGAATTAACCTGTTTTGCAATAACTTCATCAGGAAGAACATTTACTGTATCTTCCATGCCTACAGCATCACCGGCAGTTACAAAGGCGTACACGGAACCATCGCCCGCTTTTATTATGTCGGTAATTCTATGGGTATTGTATCCCCTGATTTTCTTACCTTTTTGTGCGCCTTCAATTACGGTGGAGTATGTAATAACATCTCCGATCTCAAGCGTTTCCGGATCTTTAACTTCTTTGGAAATAATCAAATCTCCGCTTCCAAAACCCGACGGTTCGCCGGAATCCATTGAATCAGACTGTACGGCAAAAGGCGTATATCCCAGTATGTTACCTATGCCCATGTCAGAATTCTTTGAGGTAAAAGTCATAACCGTTATCATGATTGCGATTATAATAATGATAATCAGCAATATGTCGGAAATAACCCCCCAAATGCTTTTCCCTTTTTCATTCATCTACAACATTCACTCCTGTATTTTTTTGCCTAAAAAGGTCATCTGTCTACACAAAGATTGTATAGACGGATCGCCCTTTTAAATCTGGTCATGGGTGACGCCTTTCGGCGTCACCCTCCCAAAGTGACGGGTTAATTTCGAATCATAGATCCGTCATTAAATAAAGACAAATTAGTCTATTTCAAGAACAAGGTTGAAGTTGATGGTTGAACCTGCGATATCGTTAGCACAGTCAACATCATTACCTTCCATCCACATATAAACTCTTACACGTGTAACACCTGCTTCAACAGGAATCGTTGCGTTTGTTGCATTTGTTGCAATGTTTGACTCGATAGCAGCTGTGTAAACAACGTTGGAAACGATGTTGCTGTACTTGCTGTCTGTTGCAATGTTTGTGCCGGCAGCCTTAAGTGCTCTTGTTGTCATGATTCTGCTTGCACCAAGAGCGGAAGCTGCTGCTGTATGGTTGGAAGCATCTACTTCATAGATAACCTTCTTTGTTCTGTCCATTCCGGGAAGAACGCTCTGAATAGCATCTGCATCTGCTTTTTCTGCTACAGTACCGCAGTTGATTACGCCGATACGCATAGCCGTCGGAACTTCAGCGTTGCTTTCGCAAGTAACTGTTGATGAACCAAGCTTAACTGTTGTTGCAGACTTAACCTTAACGAAAAGGTCAAAAGCAACAAATCCGCTGCCTACATCAGCTCTCTCATAAATGTCCATTTTACCTGAATCGTTGATGGAGCCATCGTAGAACTGGGGAAGGAATCCGTTGGTATCGAAAGTTGTTGAAGAAGGCTTAACTGTTTCGGGAATATTGTTCATATGTCCTTCGTATGCCTTAAAACGTGTTGTGGAATTTCCTGTAATATCATCAGCTGTAAGCTTTGTTGTGAAAGCGGAAGTATTAGCAGAAATCTGAATACCTTCAGGTGATGTGACGTTCAATTCCATGGACTCGACTTCAACTCTTTTTGCCATTGAGAACCATGCGTATGTAGCTGACGTAAGAACGATAGCTGATACGATAAGCATTGCAATGGCGGAAATGAATGCGCGCTTTTTGAATGTCTTTTTCATTATCTTTACCTCCATAAAGATTTCATGCCTTGGCGACCGTTAACGCGCCGCCAAACGCATAATTTTATCCGAAATGCCTTTGACGTTCGGAGTTTCGCATCAGTTTTGATGATTTTAATTTGATTTATATAAGCTTCCCGTCACCAAGCTTACACATAATCATAATCAAATTTCATCGAAAGCTTAATGCTGCCGCCCAAAATGTCATTGACACAATCAGGATCCCAGCCTTCGAGCCACATTACTACCGTATACTTATGGTAGCTGCCCGCTTTGGTAAGAACGTCCTTGTCCTGCATAACCGTTGAGTCATTGATGAACAATTTGTCGTCCTTATCATATTTATCATTAACATCAAATACGTCGGTTGTTCCCCTCTTCGGCTTTGCATAAACCGTGGGTGTTCCGCCATCTCTGATTATCATGACTCTGACTGCTTCGTCTGCGTCAAGCTTAACGGATTCAATCTGAAGATTTGCCGTGTAGCTGACGTCAACATCTCCCACATTCTTAACATAGAACGTATATGCGAAGAATTCTTTGCCGTTGGAGCGGTTGTGGGAACCGTCCACACTGTCAAGCTCTTCGGCGGACGGAAGCCATGTGTATGTGCAGTCACCCATATCGTTAACGCTTGCGCCGCTTAACACTGCCTTCATGTCCGAGAAATCACCGGATTCCGAAAGAAGAAGACCTCTTGTCTGTTCCGATTTATTTATCATCGCCGTAAAGTCACCGGTATCGGTTACGTTGGTCTTGTTCTCGATTATCTCACGGATGCTGGTAACCTCGCTGATGCTGGTTACCGGAACGATCGTTGTTACCTCGATCTCCTTGATAATCTCCTTGATAACCTCAACTTCCTTGATAACCTCTTTGATAACTTCCTTTATCTCTTCAACTTCGCGGATACTTGTTACCTCGCTGATGCTGGTTACAACAGAGTAACTTGGCACTTCACTGTAACGGGTTATGTCACTGTATCTCGTGATATCACTGTATCTTGTTACATCACTGTAACGCGTAATGTCACTGTACCTTGTTATATCACTGTAACGTGTGATATCGCTGTATCTTGTGATGTCGCTGAATCTCGTAACATCATTGAACCTTGTAACGTCATTATATCTTGTAACGTCGCTGTACCTTGTAACATCACTGTACCTTGTAATATCGCTGTATCTTGTTACGTCGCTGTAACGTGTAACATCTCTTGTTACATCAACATAGCGGGTAACATCATTATAACGTGTGACATCGTTATATCTCGTAACATATGTCGGAACCTCGCTGTAACGGGTTATATCGCTATATCTTGTTATATCACTGTAACGCGTTACATCACTGAAACGTGTAACATCGCTGTACCTTGTAATATCAACCGGTCTTACGCTTGTGACTTCTTTTTCAACCGTCTTTATAACCGTTTCAATTCGCTCGACACGCTGCTCAATTACTCGCGTTATCTCCTGAATTCTCTGAAGAGTCTGAATTCTGACGCTTGTAACCTCGCGAATACTGGTAACCTCGCGTGCTGTGGTGGTTGCGCCGCCGATGTCATCAATATCGGCATCGAGAATCTTGTTGATATCATCTCTGATCTGAGTAAGCTTAGCCTTGATAAAGCTGATCTGACCCGGAGTAAGTTCAAGCGTATTTATTGCCGTACTGACTGCCTGGGTTTCCCTGTCCATTTTATCGACAACCTTTTTCAGGTCATCGAAGTTCTTGATATCCGGAACTTCGTCAAGCATCGTACTTTTAATAAGCTCATCATATTCTCTTCTTTCATTTATGTATGAAGAACAGCCGAACATAACTGAAAGGAAGATCAAAAGAAGAACAAGAATAATAAGGAGAATTCGGATAACGGCTTCTCTTTTCTTAACCTTTTTGGACTCTCTTCTGACTCCGTATCGGCTCATGCGATCCTGCTCAGGTGTTGCTCCGTCGCCGGGAAGCTGATTCTTTTTATCTTTCTTAGCCAAAGCCGATCACTCCTTAGTTAATTTGTTTTTCTTTTATCGCCTCGCCGAAATACGATCCGGTGAATTGATCCGCTCCCATCTTGTTGAGAAGATCAAACATTTCTTTGGATTCGATTCCGTCTACTCTGACCTGTGCGTCTATCTTTTTGCAGAAATCAATGATTCCCTGCACGGTGTTCTGAACCTTTTCGCTTGTCATTATTCCGTCAAGCAGGCTTTTGTGAAGTCCGATATAATCGACATCGTAATGAGCAAGGTGCGTAAGAGATGTGTATTCAAGACCGAAATCATTAATTGAAACCTTCAGCCCCA
The DNA here is from genome assembly GCA_003486665.1 of Oscillospiraceae bacterium. Classification (GTDB taxonomy): domain Bacteria; phylum Bacillota; class Clostridia; order Oscillospirales; family Acutalibacteraceae; genus CAG-488. The sequence goes on along the minus strand of DNGF01000178.1, from coordinate 2,638 downwards.
TCTCACGGAAAGCCATAATGTTTTCCATTACCTGATCCTTAACCGCTTCCAGAATACTCTCGTGAATATCAAAACAGAATCTGTCGGGTACAATGCCATGCTTGTCGAGAATCTTTTTTACCTGGGCAACAAAGTTTTTCTTTGAAAAGCTCTTGACCGAAATCTGAACAATAATGGAATTAAGATCGGCTTCTCGCTCCTCGCAGCGTTTTATCGCTTCGCAGGCTTCTTCGATTTCCCAAAGATTCAACTGAACGATCTGGTTTGTCTTTTCGGCTATCGGGACAAAAAGTTTCGGTAGCATGACACCCATAACCTTATCATTAATAAGCATTGAGATTTCATAATCTATCGCCATATTCAAGTGAATGTCAAAAACCGGTCTGTATCTCAACTCAAGAGTTCTGAGCGTTCTGCCGGATCCGGTATTCTTTTTGTTTTCAGCCATATGCGACACTCTCCATCAATGTAAAATCCGCTAAAACTTTTTGCCTTGTGGCCAATTATCGACAAAATACAACATCTTGTATTTTTATACAAAAGGGGGCACTTGTCCCATTGGCGCACTATTACATGTATATTACTTTAACATATTTCAAGCGATTAGTCAATAATTTTTTTATCAAAAAGCGCAAAAAAGGTTTAAAATATTTTTCCTTTTGTAAAACTTCTGTTAAATTATATTACACTGTTTTATAATGGTATTCATTGCATTCAAAACAGATAAAATCATACTGTTTATTTCCGCTCCTGTTTTCTTGCCCAATATGTAATCCGAAAAATCCTTTGCTTCCGCGCTCATCAGAATATGCTTTTCAACATCACTATAGACTTTTTCCGTTGCGCCGTCGTTGTAATGAATCACTATGTCGGTCAGCTTAGAAATTGAGCCGATTGTCATCGTTCCCTTATCGCCGATTATCTGCGAACCCGAAAAATCCTGTCCGATTTTGGAATATGTCAGAGTAACCTGCTTGTCGGCGTAATCAAGAATTGCCGAGCCGTAACCGTCAGCTCCGGTAGAAAGAAAGCCTGCCGAAGAGATTATTTTTTCAGGCTCTCCGAAAAAATCCAAAGCAGGATAGAAACAATAAATTCCGAGATCGCGCAGGCAGCCCGTCTTCATTTCCGGATTAAATATGTTTGGATTTTCTCCTCTGATCAATGCGGAATATTTCGAAGAAAGCTGAGAAAAATCAAAGTGTGCCGTTGAAATTTTTCCGAGTGATTTCAGTTTTTCTTTTATAATTTTTCTCTGAGGAAGATGCAGCATCATTATCGCCTCGGTATAAACAAGTCCCTTGCTCTCGGCAAGCTCACTCAGCTCAACAAACTCCTCAGGCAAAACGGTTATCGGCTTTTCGCACAGAACGTGTTTGCCGTTTTCAAGCATCAGCTTGCTCTGGGAATAATGAAGTGAATTCGGACTTGCGATATAGACCGCATCAATATCACTTTTTGCAAAATCGTTTATATCCGTATAAACGGGAACATCTGCAAATTTCTCGGCAAAGGCTTTTCCTTTTTCAAATTTCCGAGAATACATTGCCGAGAAGACAAGACCGTCTACAAGATTAGCGCCTTTTATAAATTCTTCTGCTATCCATCCCGAACCTATAACACCATACTTTATCATTTTGAGAACCTCCTTTTTATCACATATAAATTATACACCCTCTGCCGTTACCGTTGCAAGAAAAAAGACCTTGCAAAACGCAAGATCTTTTTAAAAGCAAACAAAGTGCGTGCCTCAATTTGTGCGGTATTGCCTTAATTATTTTGATGAATTTCCGATACTGACAATGTTTACGATTCCTATAAATCCGAAAGTCACAAGTATCTGCATCAGCAGAACAAAAATCTGCGGCAAATCACAAATAACATTCATTGCGGAGAGTACAAGAACGATTACAAACCCCATTAAAATTCCGAGCATAGTCAGCAGTCCCGAAACCTTAAACATCTGCCTGAGCGTCGAAGCAAGGCAAAGGCTTTTCATAAATGTATACGGAGTGCCGTTGTGAATTGCGGCGGCTCTCGACGACAGCTTCGGTCTTGACTTATATTTTTTGAAAATCCTGCCGGAAGAGGAATTCAATATTTTAATATTATTCAGCCGCATATCATAACAGCTTGAAATCATCGCCTCATTAACATTGGGATCGCAGTTGCGAACCAAAATGCTGACTCCGCTGTCACGAAGCTTTTGAAGATACGGTCTGATCTTTTCATTGGGAGCATATTCAACAACTATCATTGCGGCAAGCTTATGTGCAATGCCGAGATACATAACCTCACGCCCTGCGATAATGTGCTTATCCTCGTCCACCGTTTCGGGAATCTGAATGTTGTGATTAACCATCATCATGCGGTTTCCGAGGACGACCTTTTGACCGAATATCCAGCCGGAAATTCCCTGTCTTTCCTCATAGCTGAAGCTTTTAACGGGAGGCAGCAGATCGCGGCGGTTTACAACCACCTGATCAAACACTCCGGTCAGCGGTCCGCCGGAACGAATCACCATTGCCGCAGCGTAAAGCATCGCATCATCAATGCGAACGTTATAGAAGTCCGTGAAGTCGCACATTGAACACGCCTTCTGATCAAACAGATCCTTGCTGTCAATTATAACGACATT
>DNGF01000244.1 GCA_003486665.1 Oscillospiraceae bacterium | reverse complement strand
CTGCTCCGGGAAGATTCCCGTATGCTTGAAGCCCATTGTCTTAACGTTCAGGCTGAGTTCTTTATAATCTATACGCCAGGAATCGGGAGTTTTTCTGAGTATCTCCCAATGACCTCCGCCCGTTGACGAGCGGAGATATCTGGCATTCGCTTTTTTCCACATGGGATGTTTTTTCGGAGTTTTCCAAATAACCTGCGGATCGGGACGGATAAGGATAACCTCGCCCCAACGCTCAAGTCTTTCTCCGTCGGAGCAATCCAGCAATTCATAATCCTTCCAGCCGTCGGCAACTCTCATTTTAGCATCCTCCGTTTATATAAGTCTTTCTTTAACTACCTGTGCAATTTCCTCGGCAAGGGTATGGATCTTTTCCTTATCCCTGCCCTCAAGCATAACTCTTACAAGCGGCTCCGTACCGGAAACACGGACAAGCACTCTGCCCGAATCGCCCAGCTCTTTTTCTGCGCTTGCAACAGCCTTTTTGATTTCCTCGTCCTTATCGTAGCGAGCCTTGCCCATCTGGGAAACTCTTACATTGATAAGAACCTGCGGGAAGACCTCCATCTCTGCGGCAAGCTCGGAAAGCTTCTTACCTGTTCTCTTCATAACCGCGAGAAGCTGAATGGCGGTAAGCTGACCGTCACCCGTCGAAGCGTAGTCGAAGAAAATAACGTGACCCGACTGTATGCCGCCGATTTTGAAGTTATTCTCTCTCATATTCTCAAGAACGTATCTGTCGCCGACCTTTGTGATCTCGGTCTTGATTCCGTTCTTCTTGCAGAATTCAAAGAAGCCCATGTTGCTCATAACCGTAACAACAGCCGTATCGTCGGTGAGAACTCCGCGCTCTTTCATGTCCTTTGCACAGATTGCAATTATCTTGTCGCCGTCAACGATTTCGCCGTTCTCATCAACAGCCAGCATTCTGTCGGCGTCACCGTCGAAGGCAAAGCCTACGTCGCAGCCATACTCCTTGACATATCTCTGAAGTCCGTCAAGGTGAGTTGAGCCGCACTCACGGTTGATATTGATACCGTTCGGCATTGACGACTTGATGTGACTGTCAACTCCAAGCTCTGTGAAAAGATCGGGAGCCGTTACGCTCGCCGCACCGTTAGCGCAGTCGAGAGCAACTTTGTAGCCTGAGAAATCCATACCCTCAACAGTTGAAATAAGGTGGCGTGTGTAGTCAAATGTCGGCATCTCGGAGCTTCTGATACGTCCGATATCCGCGCCGATTTTAATGGGCGGAAGCGTTACACCGTCAAGGATAATAGCTTCGATTTTTTCCTCCAGCTCATCGGGAAGCTTGTAGCCGTCCGCCTGGAAGATCTTTATTCCGTTATATTCACACGGATTATGTGACGCGGTAATCATGACCGCCGCGTCATACTCGTATTTTTTTACAAGAAATGCAACAGCAGGTGTGGGAAGCACGCCGAGCTGCATAACGTCCGCGCCGACCGAGCAAAGACCTGCCGTAATCGCAGAGCAGAGCATATTTGATGAAATTCTTGTGTCCATTCCGATCATAACTCTCGGACGCTTTTTGTTCTCGTCAATGAGAACCATTGCCGCAGCACGGCCGATCTGCATAGCAAGCTCACAGGTAAGCTCCGAGTTTGCAACTCCTCTTGCGCCGTCAGTTCCGAATAATCTACCCATAAAATGACCTCCGAATTAAAGTTCAAATTTTTGCTGTTCCGCCAAAGGAACCGGGTTAATATTTGTACCGCCCTGTGCAGGCATCGGCATACCCAGATGAGCATAGCCGGCAGGCGTTACCATACGTCCTCTCGGAGTTCTCGAAAGAAATCCGATCTGCATAAGGTACGGTTCATAAACATCTTCAATTGTAATTGCTTCCTCGCCTATTGCGGCGGCAATTGTTTCAAGTCCGACAGGGCCTCCGTTATAGTTCTTTATCATCGCCGTAAGGAGGAGCCTGTCGATTGAATCAAGACCGAGCGGATCGACTTCAAGACGATTGAGCGCAAGGTCGGCGTTTTCATCGGTGATAATACCGTTGCCGAGTACCTGTGCAAAGTCACGCACACGCTTTAAGAATCTGTTTGCGATTCTCGGCGTTCCTCTTGAACGGGAGGCTATCTGATAAGCTCCCTCGTCCGTGATCTCTATATTAAGTATTCCGGCACTTCTCTTTACAATACTGCTCAAATCCTCCGGTGAATACAGCTCAAGCCTTGCAATAACTCCGAAACGGTCACGAAGCGGCGCACTGAGCTGACCTGCTCTCGTCGTTGCGCCGACAAGTGTGAACCTCGGCAGATCAATTCTTATGCTTCTTGCCGACGGTCCCTGACCGATGATTATATCAAGCGCATTGTCCTCCATCGCAGGATAGAGAACCTCCTCAACGCTCCTGTTCATTCTGTGGATCTCGTCAATGAAAAGCACATCGCCCTCGCTGAGATTTGTAAGCAATGCGGCAAGATCCTTAGGCTTTTCGATTGCAGGTCCCGATGTCACGCGGAAATTAACGCCCATCTCGTTGGCAATGATACCGGCAAGCGTAGTTTTTCCGAGTCCCGGAGGACCGTAAAGAAGCACATGGTCAAGCGGCTCATTTCTCTTTTTCGCCGCTTCAATATAAATCGAAAGATTTTCCTTAACCTTAGTCTGTCCGATATAATCGCTCATCGTCCTCGGACGAAGCTGAAACTCAACATCGGAATCGTTATCCATGTATTCGGGAGCGACTATTCGGTTTTCAAAATCCATTTCTTCCATATCGTCCACTCCTTATATCAGTGATTTAAGCGCCTGCCGTATAAGCTCCTCAACAGGCAAGCTGCTGTCAAGCTTACCAAGCGCAACGGCGGCTTCCGACCTGCTGTAGCCGAGCTGAACAAGAGCCTCTATCGCCTCGTTTACGTTCTCGGCACCTGCCGTCATCTGAACCGCACCGACAAGCTCCGACTGTTCCTCGGTAAGCTCTGCGCTGAACTTGTTTTTGAGTTCAAGAATAATTCTGTTGGCTACTTTTGCACCGACGCCCTGCGCCTTTGTTATCGACTTCGCATCTCCGGAAGCAATGCTCAAAGCAAGCTTATCGGGAGTCAGCACGGAGAGTATCGCAAGCGCCGCCTTGGGACCTACGCCCGAAACGGTGATGAGCTGTTTAAAAGCATCAAGTTCATTCGGCGTTGCAAAGCCGTAAAGCTCCATTGCGTCCTCACGGACATTGAGATATGTGTATACCGTTGTTTCCGTGTTGAGCGCAACATTTTTAAGTGTGTTCATAGTGGAAAAGCAGAAGAACGCAATTCCGCCGCACTGAACTGCCAGTCCGTTCTGATCAAGGGCAATTACCTTGCCCGTAAGAGAATATATCATCGTTTTCCGCCTTTCGGTAAATTATTTTTGTTTTATTTCAACGTATTTTCTTATTCTATATGGATTGTCAATGATAATTTTTGCTAATATTTACGTTACTTTCAGCCTCCTCTTGTTGCAAGGGGAGGTGTCGTCCTTGACGACGGAGGGGATAAAGATTAAAGTCTGCTAAAATCTCACTCCCTCAGTCACGGACAAGCCGTGACAGC
>DNGF01000115.1:1015-4809 GCA_003486665.1 Oscillospiraceae bacterium | reverse complement strand
AGGGGTTTTGTAAAGAGTTTGTAGAAACCAAGGCTTCCCCTCAAAGGGGAAGGCTGATAAAATATCAGCAGAAATTATCTTTGAGCGTGGGCTCCTCCTCCGGGGGAGCTGTCACAGCTTGTCTGTGACTGAGGGAGTAAAGTTTTATCAGACCTAAACTTTTCTCAACCTCGGCTTAAACCGCCGACAATCTTAAATAAAAAATATTTTTTCAGGAGGATAACATGGAAAAAATTTGGAATAACGCGAAATTCATTTACACCGAATTTGAAAATTATTTTGACCCCGAAAACGCATGGGGCAGGAATGTGCCGAGGCTTTTTCAGCACAACGAGATAGTCGATAACGACGGCTTGCCTATGTTTGTAAGCGATTTTGAAATATCGAACGGCGGCAAAACAGAGCTGATCTTTTCGGCTCTCGGCATTGTTGATATTTATATCAACGGCAAGCGCGTGGGCAACGATGAGATGAAGCCCGGCTGGACGGAATATCACAAGCGTGCGCTTTACTATAACTACGATATTTCCGATTATGTTTATGAGGGCAAAAACAGAATCCTTGCCGTTGTTTCAACCGGTTGGTATTCGGGCAGAATCGTCGGCAGTTATTACGGCGGAAATATGCCTGCATTTATCGCTAATATCGTGCATGACGGCAATTCGGTTCTTGTTACGGACGAAAGCTGGAGCGCAACGGTCGGCGGACCTGTCCGCACGGCGGATATCTGGGACGGCGAATACTGCGACGCAACTCAGGACAGCTATGAGCAGATGTCAAAAGTCGGCTACGATGTTGAAAAATGGGATAAGGCGGCAATTTGCGATTATTTCAAGGGCGTGCTTACTCCGTTTGTCGGCCCGACAGTTCAGGTTCGTGATGAACTTAGCCTCAAAGCGAAGAAAATGACCGTTTACGACGGAATTAAATATAACGGCTCAAACTACGGCGAGATAAACGTTTGCGCCGAGCCTAAAGCGTTTCCGCTTACCCTCAAAAAGGGTCAGACGCTTATAATCGACCTTGAGCAGGAGATGGTCGGCTGGGCAAAGTTAACTCTTAAGGGCGAAAGAGGAACGACGGTCAATGTTCACTATGCCGAGTTTCTCAACGACAGCGGCGAAATTTCGAGAGGAAATGACGGCGCAAAGGGTTCACTTTACACAATCAACCTCCGCTCTGCTCTTGCCAAGGGAACCTATATTCTCAGCGGCAGGGAAGAGGAAACCTACAGACCGACATTCACTTTCTACGGTTACCGTTACGTTCAGATAAGCGCAGATCAGGATATTGAAATTCTTGATTTTATTTCCGAGGTTGTCGACTCCGTTACGGAGGAGATCGGAACGATCGAAACCTCAAACGAGCTTGTAAATAAGCTTATCTCAAACACTCTTTGGGGTCAGCGAGGCAACTATCTCAGTGTTCCGACTGACTGTCCTCAGCGTGACGAACGCTTCGGCTGGACGGGCGATGCACAGGCTTTCAGCGTGACCGCCGCATACAATGCAGATGTCAGGGATTTCTTCCGCAAGTGGATGCAGGATGCCCGTGACGCTCAGAGCGACGAGGGCGCATATACGGAGGTTATTCCGAAAAGCGGCTGCTGCACTGCCGAAAACGAGGCAGGCTGGACAGACGTGGGCATAATCGTGCCATACAATATGTATGTCATGTATAATGACGTTGAGCTTCTCAGAGAGCATTACAATTCAATGGAGAAATACATAGCACAGCTTATCAAAAAATTCGGCATGGCGGGCGCAAACGCACGCTTTGGCGATTGGCTTGCATATGATCAGTGCGACAAGACCTATGTTTCTTCCGTTTATTTCGTGCATGATATTGACCTCATGATAAAGATGAGCGAGGTTCTCGGAAAATCCGACAGAGCAGAGCATTATAAAGAGCTTAGAAAACAGGCTTATGCGTACTTCGTTGAGAATTACATGAAGGACGGAAAGCTTATCGGACAGACACAGACCGATAAAATCCTTGCACTTGCCTTTGATCTTGTTGACGCAGACTACGCAAAAATTCTTGCCGATGAGCTTGTTGAGCAGATAAAAGCGAACGGCAACAGACTTTCAACAGGCTTCCTCGGAACATACACGCTTTGCACAACACTTTCAAAATACGGCAAGGACAAGATGGCATATACGCTCCTTATGCAGCGCAACGAGCCATCGTGGCTTTACAGCATCGACCAGGGCGCAACGACAATCTGGGAACGCTGGAATTCCTATACAAAAGAAAAAGGCTTCGGCGATGTCGGTATGAACTCGTTCAATCACTATGCCTACGGTTCGGTCGTTGAGTGGATGTACCGTTACATGGCAGGCATTGAACCGGGCGTAGCAGGCTTCGGCACAGTTATTCTTCAGCCGAGGCTCGACACGAGAAATGCCGAGGAGCTTCCGGACGGACAGCAGCGCATGACATATGTTAAGGCGAGCTACAAGTCTGCCGCAGGACTTATTGAGAGCGAATGGCACAACGAGGACAGCTTTACATATAAATGCACAGTTCCCGTAACTGCCGAGCTTAGATTGCCGATTATGGGCGAAAAGCTCCTGATAAACGGCGTTGAACACAGCTTTGATGAGTACGAGCGCAAGGACGGCTGTGCGGTAATTAATCTTGCTTCGGGCGAATATGTGTTTGAGGAGAAGTAATATGAGCGATAAACCCTTGCTTTGCCTCGGCACGGGGCTTGACTTTGATGAAGTTCCTGCCGTTGAGCAGATTGAAATAATGAAGTCGGTCGGATTCGACCAATTCTTTTACAGCGAAACAAAAAATCAGCGTGCCGCGGATGATGAAGCGGTGGCGGAGAAAGCGGCAAAAATCGGAATCGGTTTTCATTCGATTCACGCGCCGTTCTATGCAATGGACGATATGTGGCATGACGAGAGCGGCGAGCTTGCAAAAATCATGGAGCAGGAGCTGAAAAATTCGATAGATAACTGCCATAATCTTGATGTACCGATAGTTGTAATGCACGCAATAATCGGAATGGATAACCACACCCCGACCGAGCTTGGATTGGAGCGAATCGGAAAAATTATTGACTATGCAATAAAAAGGGGAGTGACTATCGGATTTGAAAACACCGAGGGTGAATGTTACCTGAAAGCTCTGCTTGATAAGTACGGTGAGCTTGAGAATGTCGGCTTTACCTATGATTCGGGTCATGAGCTTTGCTATAACGGCGGCACGGATATGCTCGGCAAATACGGCAGATATCTCATCTCGACTCACCTGGATGACAACCACGGAATGACCGATCCCGAACACCCGAACTTTCTTGACGATTATCATTTGCTCCCGTTTGACGGCTATGCCGATTGGGAGGGAATCGCGAAGCGGCTTAATAAGTGCGGATTTGACGGCAGTCTGACCTTTGAAGTCGATTCTAAGGGCAGATGCGGCAGCCATTCCAACGATATGTACCTCGGAATGAACATAGAGCAGTTCGTTAAGGCGGCATACGACCACGCTGTAAGGTTCAGGGATCTGTTCCTGGCAACAAAATAAAGAAGCACTTCCGACGGCATAACCGCTGTCGGAAGAATTTTTTAAAAATAATTATGAAAAACTTCAAAATTATTTCAAAAACAGTTGACAAAAGCAAATCTATCTGATATAATATCAAACGTTCCTTGAGGGAACGACAACTTAATGCGAGAGTGGCGGAATCGGCAGACGCGCACGTTTGAGGGGCGTGTGGTAATCCCGTACGGGTTCAAGTCCCGTCTCTCGCACCAAAAGAAGAAGAGTCGCAACGCGGCTCT
>DNGF01000115.1:0-955 GCA_003486665.1 Oscillospiraceae bacterium | reverse complement strand
TTATTTTAAAAATATAAAAAAAGTATTGACAAAGATACACACGAGTGGCATAATACGGTCAGAACTTGGTATTTTTACCTAAAGCATATATAAAATGTAAAACGAAGTATGTTGGCGGGGGTGAGAGTGTGATTTGCTATTTTCTTGACAGAGAGGCATATGATCTTCTAAATGAATAGGTCGAAGAAAACCGTTCAAAAACAATCTATGCGCCTTATTATTCAAAGAAAAATTCATTGAAACTGACAGATCAAGAATATTCTGACTTTGAAATGGTTATTGAAGCTACTTTGTATGGCTATAAATTTAGCCTTTTGAACCAAAGGCAAATTGCAAAAGGTAAGCTTACAGTTTGCTCAACCGAGAAAAATGATTTCACAATTTCGTTTAATCTAATAGACGAACCTGAATTAAGAGAAAAAGACAAAGTATTTCTCTCACACGCGATTACTGTCTTTTTAACGGCTTTTGTTTCTGCAAACTCATTCATGTGGTTCGGAAATTTATCAGAAAACAAGCGAATTATAACGAGAAGCTCAACTAAAGAAAATAAGAAAAATATAACTTTTAGAAAATTTAAAGAATCCTTGTACGCAGTTGAGTTTAGACCGCACAAAAGCCCCGAAGGAGTCTTTAGCGTTCGAGGTCATTTTCGGAGATATTCTAATGGAAAAATTATTTGGATTGATGAATATTTAAAAGGTAAAAATAAATAAAAAATCCCCGGACTATCGTAATAGTTCGGGGATAAGTTTAATTTATGATCGAATGACTTTAACTTTATAGAGATGTTTCATTGCTTGTAACTTCGAATCACTATAATCAACCAAGCCTTCGTTTTGAAGTCTTCCAACAACAATACCTGGATCTCTTTTGATCTTATCGGAAAAAGCCAGAATAGTTTGAACAGTGAATATACCTTTATTAATAAGTTCAGAATAGTAACTCGGAGGAA
>DNGF01000213.1 GCA_003486665.1 Oscillospiraceae bacterium | reverse complement strand
CATTGATATGAACTGTGCGCGATAAAGCCCCATGGTTCTCCAAAGCTTTTTGAATAACATAGCTTCACCCCTTTACCAGTCGATGCTGTCGGCAGATGCAGGATTTTTCTGTTCCTCCTGCGAAACGATATTTCCGTTTTTAACACGCACAACCACGTCTGCCATTTTTGCGATGTTTTGATTGTGTGTGACGATTACAATTGTTTTACCGTAGTCGCGTGCCATTTTCAAGAGCAGCTTGAGAACCATAACTCCCGTTTCGGAATCCAGCGCGCCTGTCGGCTCATCACAGAGAAGAATTTTCGGATTTTTAGCAAGCGCGCGGGCAATGGAAACTCGCTGCTGTTCGCCGCCGGAAAGCTCCGAGGGGAAGTTCTTCAGATGATCGGAGAGTCCGACTTCTTCAATCATCTTTGTGGCGGACAGCGCATCGGGAGCAATCTCCTTTACCAAAGCAACGTTTTCATGAACGGTCAGGGTTGGAACAAGGTTGTAGAACTGAAAAACAAAACCTACCTTTTCAGCTCGGTATTCGGCAAGCTCATTGTCCGAGAGGGTAGAGATATCCTTGCCCTCAACGAAGATTTTTCCGTCTGTCGGACTGTCAAGACCGCCCAACAGGTTCAGCAGGGTGCTTTTTCCTGCGCCGCTCGGTCCGAGAACGACAACAAATTTACCTTCTTCCAGCTTCATACTGACATTATCAAGCGCCTTAAGCTTGTGATCTCCGCTTTGATAAACTCGGCTTACATTTTTAAATTCAACTATTGCCATAAAATTCCTCACATTCTGTTAGCATAAGCTAACTGCGAATTTTTATTTAACAGACGGCATAAAACCGTCTGTCTTGTTTTACACTGTTTGGTTAGCTCACGCTAACTATCAGCCTTATTTTAGCACTGCTTAATCTCATTGTCAATAGATTTTTAATTATAAAAATAAAATATATTTGGAGCTGTAAAACCTTTTTTGAACGTGGTTTTGCTGCCCAAAGAAAAACTCAGCACTGAATTTTCAGGCTGAGTCATTGTCTTACATCACGGCATATTCGGCAATGCGTCTTACACATTCCCCGTCGCACGCACCCATAAATTTTTCTCTGAAAGCGGGGATTCGATCGCAGCGGAAATCACCGTCCTGTATGGCTTTTATTATTTCTTCGCTGTTTATCACTATTTTTCCGGGAACAAAACTTTTGTAGTCAAAATAAAAGCTTCTGTCATGCTCGTACTGTTCAAGGTCGAAAGCGTAAAACAGCATGGGCTTGTTGAGAAGAGCATATTCAAAAATCAGCGATGAATAGTCGGCAATCAGAATATCCGCGGCGCAGAGGGCGGTTTCAATTTTCAGACACTTTGAGCCGTCAAAAACAAAATCGCCGTACTTTTCCTTTTCCTCATCGGTCATTCCGAACCTTTTTGCAGTAAACGGATGCAGCTTGAGAACCAGGGCGTACTCATTGCCGAGAGATGCTTTCAGTTTTTCATAATCAATCGGATTTTCGTTATACGCCTGTTCGGGAGAATTTCCGCGGAAGGTCGGAGCATAAAGAATAATTTTTCTGCTGCCGATTTCCGGAAAAATCTTGAGAAGCTCATCGCGTTGAGCCGCTACGAATTCCTTATTAAAATAAATATCCGTTCTCGGAGTGCCGAATGCCTTTACCCTGCGCTCGGCACATCGAAATGCCTCGGCATAGCAGGGGATGACTGTCTCGGAAGAAACGAAAACATCGGTATAAGTATTGTGCATCGGGAATCTAAGCATATCCTCTCGGCTGCCGCCCCAGGGGAGATCAAGTGTGGAATATCCCCATTTTTTGAAAGCGCCGCAGGCGTGCCAAAGCTGGATCACCTTTGTTCCTTTTTTGGGCTGATGGGCATAAAGAGGGTCAAAGTTATCCGTTATAAAAACACACTTGCACTGTGCATAATACTTTTGAAAAGAGAAGTCAAAGAGGATCCTTTTAACTGCATTTTGCGGCGACTGCATTATACGGCAGTCAAATCCGCGTTCTTTTAAGAAATTATAAATACCCACCATGTTATCGGGCATCTCGGTATAGTTTTTGCTGAATGCAAAAAGGACAAGCTTCTCGTTGATCGGCTTGTTTTTATAGAGATTAAATGCAAGCGGCCAAAGCCAAAAGAAGAGGATTTTTCTTCTGAGCAGGGTCAGCTTTTTCTTAATACTTTTCATAGATTTCCTCCGTATAAGACAAAGAGACTGTCACTCGGACAGTCTCTGAATCATCAATCTTACCATTAAACGGCACGTGTAACCTTACCTGAACGCAAGCAACGTGTGCAAGCATATACCTTGCGCGGAGAACCGTTTACGATTGCCTTAACACGCTTAACGTTCGGCTTCCATGTTCTGTTTGAACGTCTGTGTGAGTGGGAAACCTTGATACCGAAAGCAACATCCTTACCGCAGAATTCGCATTTTGCCATAGTCGGCACCTCCTTTTACATTACGAATACTAAACAACATTTGATATACTAACAGATTTATGCGAAAAAATCAAGACCTTTTTGAAATAATTTTCATAATCGGTTGAAAAAAACGCAAAATACGTCATTAATCCATGAATTTCTTCATCAAATCGGGACCGAAGTCGATATAGTTACCCGTTGCTTTTGCTGATTCCTCATTGATCGACTCAACGCCGCTGTCCTTTTCCTCAGACTTATGATAAATCATGTAGGGAACAGGGTCGCTTGCGTGAGTTTTTGTTACGATCGGCGTCGGATGGTCGGGGAGAATCATAATTTTGTAATCCTCGCCGATCTCTTCAAGACCGCTAATGATAATCGGAAGCACGCGGGAATCAATCATTTCGATCGCTTTAACTTTGTTTTCGGGTTCGCCTCTGTGTCCGCACTCATCGGGAGCCTCAAAGTGAACATAAGCAAAATCAACACCGTTTTTGAGTTCTTCAACGGCGGCATTCGCCTTGCCCTCAAAGTTCGTGTCGATATAGCCTGTTGCGCCCTCGACTTCGGGAGTGTTCATTCCTGCCGAAATGCCGATACCCTTGAGAAGGTCAACAGCGGAAATAACCGTGCCTTTTTTATGATAAAGATCCTCAAACTTCGGAAGAATCGGCTTTTTACCCTCGCCCCAAAGCCAAATTGAATTTGCGGGACGCTTGCCCTCAGCAATTCTCTTTTTGTTAACCGGATGATCCTTAAGAAGATCATAGCTTTCTTTCATCATTGCAACAAGCGGCTTCGCATTTTCCGACGTTGAAAGGTACGGACCTACAACTCTGTCGGAAATGTCGTGCGGCGGAGTCATGTTGCCGAGATCGACCGTGCCGCCGTGATGAATAAGGCAGTGACGGTAGCTTACTCCGTGGTAAAAATCAAATTCACCGCCGCCGAAATGCTCCTGAACAGTCTTTATTATCTCGGCTGCTTCGGCGCTTGAAATGTCACCTGCCGAGTAGTCGATCATTGTCTTGTCCTCGTAGTTAGGCTCGTCGGAAAGCGTTACAACATTGCATCTGAGCGCAATATCGTCGTCAGCCATTTTAACTCCGATGCTTACAGCCTCAAGAGGAGAACGTCCCGTATAATACTTTTTCGGATCATATCCCATAACGCTGAGGTTTGCAACGTCGCTGCCGGGCTTCAAGCCCTCGGCAACCGTTCTTACAAGACCGACCTCGCCGCGCTGAGCAAGACGGTCAAAGTTCGGCTTGTTCGCAACCATCATCGGCGTTTTGCCGCCGAGAGCGGGAACGGGATAGTCCGCCATTCCGTCATATAATACAACAACATATTTCATATTTAGCACCTGCCTTGTGAGTATATTTTTCAAACAATTCTGTAAACTCAATTTTCTGAGCCTCCCCTTGGTTGAATCAAGGGGAGGTGTCGCCTGAGCGACGGAGGGGATAAAGAACACTTGATATGCTTTCATTTCTTATCCCTTCCACCGCAAGCGGTCCCCCTCCCCTAACAATCAGGGGAGGGGGCTTCGACGATTTGCGCCGAAGACGGAGGGGTT
>DNGF01000202.1:9714-10023 GCA_003486665.1 Oscillospiraceae bacterium | reverse complement strand
AACCTCGTCAACCGTTCTTTCCTTATAGGTAACTCGTGTAACCTTAATCTTCATATTAGCCGTAAGCGGAGTGTCAAGTGAGGACGAGATAATGTCGTCATCGTCAATTGTAACAACCGCCTTATTCAGAGCGTCGGCAACCGTACCTGTAGCCATATTGAGCTTATAGGTTTCTCCGTCGGCAGTAACCGTTACGGGGAACGCACGGGAAATTACAATCTCCATGCCCTCGTAAACGATGTCCTCTTTCTTACAGCTCAGCTCATCACCGTCATTGAGTCCGATTCCGTTCTCGGAGAGCGCCCTCTG
>DNGF01000202.1:2545-9671 GCA_003486665.1 Oscillospiraceae bacterium | reverse complement strand
GAATTATCGTAAACCGTGATAATGCACGCTCTGTAAACGGTGATCGTTGACTTTGATCCGCTTGAGAAATCAGAGAGATCAACAACATCGCCCTTGTTTATCTGAACATTTGCCTGAGAAAGAATGTCCTCTGCGCTTTCTCTCATTGTTGTTATATTGATCTCGCCGTCATCAACAATAATCTTTACAGAATATGAATTTGCGGCGGCAGCATAAACAGTAGCAACTGCAAGGCATACGATAAGCGTTATCAAAATCGCCCTTGCCTTTGACTTCAGGATCGTACTGCCGATCTTTTTCACTGTGGTTTTAATTGTTTCCATTCAGGAAGCTCCTTTTATACGGTTAATAACCGTTTTATTCAGGCGTTTGCCTGTAGTCTTTCAGTTAGTTTTTGAACCAACGTTGCCTATTATAGTGATCTATGCCCAATTTGTCAAATGAAAACGCAAAACGATTTTGTGAATTATTGACAAAGACATCGCCATAATATCGACATAATCAAAGGATTTTCGGACAAAAAATACCAATATTCGGAATTGAGGCGGTAAAGAGTAATTGATTTTTTGTGCAAAATCTAAAAAGTTACAAAAAGTTACAGAACGGCGTAATTTTTGTTACATTTACGGCCCAATGTTCGGTTAAGGCATTATTAAACCGCTGAAATGGCCTTTTCTTTATATAATATATAGCTGTCCGCGACCCGAATCATGCAAAAATCGGAAAAATTTATTGTAACCTATTGTAACTTGTTGACAACAATGTAATTTGTTGCTATAATAAAAACGTTGTTTGAAAACAAACGTTTAAATACTTCGGAGGAAGGAATATGAAAAAGGTTGTTTCCGTAATTACGGTTCTTACAATTATTATATCTGTCTTCACATTGAACAGTCTTAACGCAAGCGCCGCCGATTATAATCCCCGTTCGGCTCTTAACTACGCAGAGGACAACTGGGATAACGGAATCGAGCTTTGCGCCGGTTTTGTTTCAAATTGCCTTCAGGCAGGCGGAATAGATGTTATGGAGCGCTCCGTCGGAAATCTTTTTAACGCTCTCAAGGATACATACGGAACAGCCTACGTTCTCAAGACCAGCGGACCTTACATTTATTTTGACGATAACGACGGTAAGCTTTCACCGGGCGATCCTGTCTTTTATTATTGCAACAGCTGCAAATCCTTTCAGCACGCTATTCTCTGCGGCAACGGTGACGAGGGTCTTATGACCGACTATGCACACAACAATCCTCACCATGACACAACCACATACATTTCGTGGGGCTGCCCCGAATGCGGAGATATCAACTGGATAATGTACTCGATTAATCTCAGCTCAACAAACACACATACACATTCCTATACTAAAAAGGTCACCAAAAAGCCAACCTGCACCTCAACCGGAGTTGAAACCTATACCTGCTCCTGCGGACACAGCTATACGCTTCCTTTGCCGATGACCTCCCACACAACAGAGTGGGTTTATTCCAAAAAGCCTACAATCAACGATGTCGGCTTGAAGCATCTTGAGTGTTCCGTGTGCCACAAGATCGTTTCCGCAACCTCCCTCGCACCAAAGGCGACTGCGGATGTCAACGGTGACGGAAAGGTTGATTCTGCGGATGCACTTTTGGTTTTGAGATACTCAATCGGTTACAATACCATCAACGGTCATATGGCGTTGATTAATGCCGATACAGACGGTAACGGAGTAATTAACTCAGCCGATGCTCTTACCATTCTCAGAATTTCAATTGGCGTAATTAAAATATAACTGATGTTACATAGAACAATGCACCGATCGGTCGATCGGTGCATTGTTTTTTTATGGAGTTTATTTATTACATCTGACACGATGTCATATCCTCAAAGCTCTCACGTTTAACGGCAACATATTCGCTGTCCTTTGTGAGCATTATAACCGGAGGCTTCGTAATGGCGTTGTAGTTTGACGACATCGCGTAGTTATACGCTCCCGTAGTAAGCACAGCGATAATATCATCCCTCTTCGGTTCCGGTATCATTACGCCCTCTTGAATGAGGTCACCGCTCTCACAGCAGCGTCCCGCAATCGTACACTCATAGTCCGCTTTCTCGTTCATACGATTTGCAACGCAGACCGTATATTCCGACTGATACAGCGCATATCTCGGATTATCGGGCATACCGCCGTCAATTGAAACATAGTTCTTGAAGCCGGGGATCTCTTTCTTAGCGCCGACAGTGTAAAGAGTCATGCCTGCGTCGGCGACAATGCTTCTGCCGGGTTCCATGAGAATCTGCGGCATATTTACGCCTTTCTCGGCGCATTCCGCCTTGAATATTTCCGAAAGACTTTTGATGTTCGCCGCATAGTCGATCTCAGGATCACTCTTAACATATCGAACTCCCATTCCGCCGCCGATGTTGAGCGTCTGAGCCTCGTATAACTGTTCGTTCTTGATCTTTGCAATGAAATCAATCATTATCTTTGCGGCATCGCTGAACGGCTTGTATTCAAAAATCTGCGAACCTATATGGCAGTGATAGCCCCTCAGCTCAATATTCGGCAGTGAAAGAGCAAGCCTTACAAGCTCGTCCGCCTGACCGGTTTCAATTGCCGTGCCGAACTTGGAATCAACCTTACCCGTGGAAATCTTTGCGTGGGTGTGAGGATCAATACCGGGTGTAAGGCGAAGCAAAATTTTCTGCCTGATTCCCCTCTTTTCGGCATGGCGGTCAATCGCGCAAAGCTCGTCGCAGTTGTCGCAAACAAAAAATCCGATCGAGTGATCCATCGCATAGGCTATATCGTTGCCCGTTTTGTTGTTGCCGTGGAAATAAGCGTTTTCAAGAGGGAAGCCCGCAACAGCCGCCGTGTAAAGCTCTCCCGGAGAAACGACGTCAATGCCCATGCCCTCCTCTTTCATGATTCTGTATATCTGCTTAAAGCACAATGATTTGCTGGCAAAAAGAGGGAAAGAATCTCCGCCGAAATATTCAGCCATAGCTTTCTTATAAATTCGGCACTTTTCTCTGATTTTTTCCTCGTCCATTATATATGCCGGTGTGCCGTACCTTTCGGCAAGCTCAACCGTGTCCCTGCCCGCAAAGGTAAGGTGTCCTTTTTCATTTATACCGAGATTGTCGCAAATCATTTTAAAAATCCTTTCTGTTGTGCAAATTACAGCATATGTGTGCGAATTTCATCGCCGTCCATATCAACGAGAAGCGCAGGCGCGATATCGAATACCGTGCGGCAGCCGGATTCACCCTTTGCCTTGAGCTTATAAGCGGCTCTTGCATAAGCAGCAAGAACACTGCCTGTAAATTCGGGGTTTGATTCAAGCTTGAGGCTGTACTCAATAGTGTGCTTCGTGCCGAGGTCGAAGCCCGTGCAGCCGCTTCTGATGTAGCTGCCGCCGTGCGGAATTCCGCTGTGATTGGCTTTCAGTTCCTCAAGTGAAATAAAGTTTACCGTTGTATCATAATCGGAGAAATAGTTCGGCATGGTTTTGATCTCATTCTCAATCCTTGCCTTGTCCGCGCCCTCCTCAACAACTACATAGCACTCTCTTGTGTGCTTTTCTCTTGTCGTAAGCTCAGGGTTTTCGCCGTTTCTTACTCTCTCAACCGCACTCTCAACGGGAACAGTGTACTGTCTTGCATCAACAACGCCGTCAATTCTGCGGATAGCATCGGAATGACCCTGGCTGACTCCTCTGTCCCAGAATGTATAATCCTTGCCGTTCGGGAGAACAGCATTCATGTAAAGTCGGTTAAGGGAGAAAAGGCCCGGATCCCAGCCGACAGAAATAATAGCAATGTTGTTTCCTGCTTTTGCCTTTGCGTCTACATTGGCAAAATGTTCGGGAATTCTTGCGTGTGTGTCAAAGCTGTCGATGACGCTGAAATTCTCGGCAATCATCGGAGTTGTTTTCGGAAGATCTGTCGCACTTCCGCCGCAGTTCACGATAACGTCTATCTTATCCTTGAAATCCGCTATCTTATCAAAGCCGTAAACGCCTGCGCCCTCTGTCTTTATCTTAACGCTTTCGGGATCTCTGCGGGTGAAAACAGCTACAAGCTCCATATCGTCGGAATTCTTAACCGCCGCTTCAACTCCCCTGCCGAGATTGCCGTAACCTGCAATACCAATTCTGATCATATATATTATCCTTTCTCACGGAATAATTATTCTGTAACAATGCTGTTCATATCGTAAAGTCCTGCCGGCTTGCCGAGAATAAACCTCGCTGCGGAAATCCCTCCCTCGGCAAAGAGCGCCCTTGAATGAGCCTCGTGCTTGAGGGTTATCGTCTGGCTGTCGGTCGAAACATAGACCTCATGAATTCCGACTATGTTTCCACGTCTGACTGCGCTGATACCGATCTCATCGGGTTCGCGCTTACCGTTGCCCGATCTGCCGAGAACGAATTTTGCCTTTTCACGGACTTTTTTAAGCTCTTTTGCGATCATGAGAGCCGTTCCGCTCGGAGCGTCCAGCTTTCTGTTGTGGTGGGTTTCGACTATTTCAATATCGGCATCGGGCATGACCTCTGCCGTACGTTTTGCAAGCTCAACGAGAAGTGCTACACCGAGCGACATATTTGCCGAATGGAAAACGGGGATTTTCTTCGCCGCTTCGTTAATAATTTCAAGCTCCTCATCGGTGTGACCTGTGGTTGCAATAACAATCGGGATATTCTTCTTCACCGCATAGTCAAGAAGCTCCGCCGTTCCGAGGTGATTGGAAAAGTCGATTATAACATCGGCTTTGCCGTTAAAATCATTGATATCACTGTAGCAGCCGCTCTTGTCCGCCATCTTGTCAACCTTTGCGGCAACCTTCATGTCCTCCGCCGAGTCAACAAGCTTTTCAACCTCACAGCCCATTCTGCCGCAGGCGCCGTTAATCAATACCTTAATCATACGTTGAGTCCCTGCTCTCTCATGCACTGAAGAAGAACTTCCTTGTGTGCGTCCTCCATCGGAGTAAGCGGAAGTCTGAGATAATCCTCGCAGAAGCCCATAGCCGCCATTGCCGCCTTAACGGGAATCGGGTTGACCTCTGAGAAAAGAGCCTTGATGAGCTTGAAATACTTGAACTGAAGCTCAAGCGCACCCTTTGTGTCACCGTCAAAGAACTTCTTGCACATGAGCGATGTTTCCTTCGGGAAAACGTTGGAAAGAACGGAGATAACGCCCGAACCGCCTACAGAAAGAAGCGGAACAATTTCATCATCGTTGCCCGAATAGAGGTCAAGTCTGTCGCCTACGATCGACATTGTTTCAACGATCTTGGCAATGTTTCCGTTGGCTTCCTTAATGCCCTGAATCATCGGGTGATCCGCAAGTATGTCATAAGTCGCAGGCTCGATGTTTACGCCCGTTCTTGACGGAACATTGTAAAGGATACACGGCTTTGAGCTTGCATCGGCTGTTGCCATATATGACTTGATAAGTCCGTTCTGGGTTGCCTTATTATAGTATGGAGTAACAACAAGAACCGCGTCATAGCCGATCTCACAGGCAAACTTTGTAAGGTCGATACCGTAAGCGATATCGTTTGAGCCTGTACCTGCGATCATAGGCACTCTGCCGTCCGCTCTCTGAATTGCGAAGTCAAGAGCCTCTCTGTGTTCCTTGTCGCTGAGGGTCGAACCCTCGCCTGAGGTACCGCAGATTACAAGACCGTCAATGCCCGATTCGATCTGCCAATCAATAAGTCTGCCGAAATTTTCGTAGTCAATTCCGTCCGCTGTGAGCGGTGTGATGAGCGCTGTTGCCGCTCCTCTGAAGATGCTGTTTTCTGTCATTTCAAACACTCCTTATGTTATTATCTCTCATGGCACGCATTGTTTCGCAAAAAATAAAAGGTAACCGAACGCTTCGGCTACCTTTATAATTCAAACCGCTCCGATGTTCCTTAGAACATCAAAGTTTAAAGATAGCTCTCCGCAAAATAAGCGACAGTACGGCGGATCTTATTCCGCAATACCAGCACAGCCTTCAGCCTCGGCTGCCTTCGGCAACGGCTCCTTTCACCGATACCCTAAGTCCTGCTAAGACCTTGAACAGTACCTGCTACTGATAGCTCGATGCGCCTCTACCATTGATGGATCTCTCGATCCATATGTTTAATTTTTCACATAATAACATACATAACCGCAAAAATCAAGAGTTTTTTTACTATAAATCAACTTTTTCGTATTTTTTTGCACATTGTATGTTTACAACAAAAAACGACACCGTAAACACAGCAAATCCGACAAAGAGTATCGGCAGCTGAACGAGCTGTCCGTGAGCGCCCTCAAGATATTCGCCTATTACAGGCAAATGATCAGCGGTTTCCGCAAGTCCGACAAAGACGGTTACGGCAATTGAGCCGAATATGAACGCTTTGCCAACCTTGTATGCCGTTTTGAAAAACTCGTTGAGAAAAACAGAGTTAAACAGCGCAAGCATAATCAGCGACAGTCCGAAGAAAGCGACATTTGCCTCAATTCCGGCTTGATTTGAGCCGTTCGGATTGATTTTTTGACTGAGAATTGCAAACGGGATTGCAAAAATCACGGACACGCTTTCAACAATCCACACAAAAGCAACCTTGGCTTTCACTATATCTTTTTTTGAAACAGGAAGAATAGCGTTAAAAAACGTATCTCTGTTTTCACGTCCGTTCATAAAGGCGAAAAAAATACCGAGCGTCACATAAAAGAATGCCACATAATAAATATAGCTCGGAATTATAAGCATTATTCCGAAAAAAGCAAACACAAATGTCATCGGATGTGCCGTGAGCAAAAATTCTTTTTTAATCAAATTCTTTGTCATCATAATCCGTCCTTTCCAGGCTGACGATAATATCCTCAAGCGTCGGCTTGCCGTCCTCCTTAAGATAAGAATATTTATTCAGCATATTTTCAACCGATGTTGATTCCGCTATTTCACCGTCATGGATATATGTAACGTGTGTTGCACACTTTTCGATGTCCGAAATAATGTGAGTTGAAAAGAAAATTGCACGCTCGCCGCTTTTTACAAGGCTTTTAAAAAGGTTGCAGATATCGTCACGGGAAACGGGATCAAGTCCGCTCGTCGGCTCGTCAAATATGAGCAGCTTTGCGCCGTGCGACAGTGCAAG
>DNGF01000202.1:239-2521 GCA_003486665.1 Oscillospiraceae bacterium | reverse complement strand
AGCAAGAGCTATCATAAACTTTATCTTCATACCCGTTGAAAGCTGATCGGCGGTCTTTTTATCGTCAATTGAAAAGAGCTTGATATATTTCAGATATTTTTCCTCGTCCCATTTGTCACCGTAAAACGACCTGACGGTATTTTTAATTGTAAAGAGCTTTTTCTTTGGATAAAAATCTATTCCGCCGAGTACAACGCCGATATTTTTCTTGCACTCGGTTTCGTTTTCGGCAACGCTCATTCCGAGGATTTCCGCCGAACCCGCATCGGCATGGATCATATTGAGCATAGCTTTTATCGTTGTGCTTTTGCCCGCGCCGTTCCTGCCGACAAATCCCATTATCTGTCCGCTCTCGACCTTGAAAGAAACGTTTTTCAATTCAAATTCGGGATACTTCTTGCAAAGTCCGTTAACCCTCAGAATTTCCATTTTCCTCAACACCTTTTGCAATAGATTGAACAATATCGTTCAGGCACTCCGCTCGCTGGAGTGCAATTCCCCTGCTTTTATCGGCAAGCAGAACAAGCAGATCGCCCGATTTAAGGTCAAATATCTCCCTGACCTCCTTGGGGATGACGATCTGTCCCTTGGGTCCTATCTTAACCGTTGCAATAAACTTATCATTATCCATATATCTCATCTCCGTTATACAAGTATTACTTTTCTTACTTATAATACCGCCGACAATAAAAAATGTCAATGATTTCAGAGAATATTTTTTAAAAACGATGACAAAACTATTTTTGACGAAAAACAGGAGGAGATTCTATGAATAATAAGAATGATAAAAAGAGCAGATGGCAAAACTCAAAGGTTTTCTACGCAGTTGTGATGTCGCTCGTAATTGCGATAGTCGGCGTTGCTTCCGTGATATATAATCTTTCAAAAATCAAAAATGTTCTGCCGGACAATGGCGAGAGCGGATTTTATTCCGTCACAACCGGCGAAAGAACCACTGCCGATCATATTGCCAACAAGCCGCAAACCGGAGTTCCGGATGATCGTGACATAACAACCGAAAGCGCAGCCGAAAAAACAACCGCAAACGACCTCAACAGACCGTACACGGGCAAATATCTTCTGCCGCTCGATTCAACGGTTGCCAAGAGCTTCAGCGACGGCAACGTGGTCCTTTCAAAAACGATGAATGACTGGCGAACGCATGACGGAATTGACATCAAGGGCAGCATCGGTGACAATGCCGTAGCGATCAATGACGGAAAGGTGACGGCGGTTTACAACGATGCGCTCTGGGGTGACGTTATCGAAATTGAACACGGCAACGGGCTGAAAGCAAAATACTGCGGAATCAAATCCGAGCTGAAAGCCGACACAACGGTTAAGCAGGGGCAGGTTATCGGCACGGTAACTCAGATACCGATTGAGAAAGAGGACGGAGTTCACGTTCACCTTGAAACCTCGGTTGAGGACAAGGCGGTTGACCCGGTGAAAGTGCTCAACCTCATGTCCGACACCGCAACAACGGAATAAAAAGAAATGCTGTACCGGCGCACAACCGATACAGCGTTTTTATTCGTCGTCATTATCATCGAAACAATAATCGTTAAGCTCTTCAAAATCAAGGAATTCCGAAAACGTCATATTAAAAGCTATCGCAATTTTATGCAGGGTTTTGACCGCGGATTTTTCGTTTCACCCCTCACGATGTTATCCAACGTGGACTGCTTAACATCGCTCATGGTCGCAAGCTTGTTGATTGATATTCCCCTTTTATTGCAAAGCGATTTAATTCTGTTTATATACAGCTCGCCGTACTCCATATCTTCACCTCATTATATCCTACCCTTTTACGGGTTAATATAATGATAATATGTAGTTTTGCACAAATTACCCGTATTCGGGTTAATGAAGCAAATATGTTTATCGAAAGAGATATATCAAAAACGAATCTTGACATCTTAAATATTGAGTTTTATAATTATTTTGTAAAATATAATTTTAAAAAAGGAACCGATACATATGTTTAATGATGCAGGTGAAAAAATCAAAAAAGCTTCTAAAGCGATTTTCATCTTCCAATTAATTTGCTTTATAATACTCGGAATAGTTATGATATCCATTAACGATAAATTGACATTTGCAGGTATTTGTGTCATGATTGCAGGCATATTTATCGGCTGGTTCAGCTCAGTATTAGTTTACGGTTTCGGTGAGCTTGTTGAAAAAACTTGCGAACTTTCTGACAAAGTAAAAAAATAGAAAAAGCATTAAATCCGGGCAATCCTACAGACATTCCTATAAGCAATCCTACAACCGCCCCT
>DNGF01000202.1:0-227 GCA_003486665.1 Oscillospiraceae bacterium | reverse complement strand
TATAAGCGATCAATCGTTCGATGATGAAATTGCCGGTACAGGCAAATGCGAAATCTGCGGAAAAGACGACCGTTTGCTTAAAGAAATAAAATTCAATGACGGCTACTCAGTTACATATAAAAAAGTTTGCCGGGACTGTCTTTCAAAAATGAAAGTAACCAAAAGTTAACAAAAATCCGTGTTTCTCACTGTGAGGGACACGGATTTTTATATCAGCAATACTTTTA
>DNGF01000278.1:2506-6439 GCA_003486665.1 Oscillospiraceae bacterium | reverse complement strand
AAGATGTCGAAGTCGCTCGGCAACTTCTTCACTGTAAGAGATGTTGCCGAAAAATATGGCTATGAGCCGATTCGTTTCCTCATGATTTCCTCACATTACAGAAGCCCCATCAACTACAGTACCGATATTATCGAGCAGTGCAAGGCTTCTCTTGTTCGTCTTTACAATTGCCGTGACGGTCTTGATTTTGCACTTGAAAATGCAGAGGACGGAGCAGTAAGCGACGAGCTGCTTGCTATGTTTGACAAGCGCCGTCAGCAGTTTATTGACGCAATGAGCGATGATCTCAACACAGCCGACGCTATCTCCGCTTTGTTTGAGCTTGTTCGTGATATCAACTCCAATGTTATTGCCGCAAATGCAAACAAGGGTTCCGTTGAGGAGGCAATAAAGGTATTTGACGAGCTTGCAGGAGTTCTCGGTCTTGTTTATAATCGCAAAAAGGAAAGCCTTGACGACGAGATTGAAGCTCTTATCGAGCAGAGAACACAGGCTCGTAAGGATAGGAATTGGGCGGAAGCCGACCGTATCCGTGACGAGCTTAAGGCAAAGGGCATCGTCCTTGAGGATACCGCCCAGGGCGTAAAATGGCACAGAGAGTAATTTTTATAAAAATCAGTCTGCTTGTTAGCAGGCTGATTTTTTATGCCATAAATTATGTAAACGTTTTCTTGACATATGGATGTTTAATTGATATAATATGGTCAAATTTTATAATGGGTTAGATTTTGATTTCATATAAAGGATTTGATATAGATGAGAAAGACAAAAATTATTTGCACTATCGGACCTGCGTGCCGTAATGAGGAAACCTTGACTGCCATGATCCGAGCAGGTATGAATGTTGCAAGGCTCAATTTTTCGCACGGCACTCATGCCGAACACCTTGAAACAATCAATATGCTGAAAAACGTCAGGGAAAAGCTCAACGTGCCGCTTGCGATCATGCTTGACACAAAGGGTCCCGAATACCGCATCAGGAGCTTTGAGAACGGTTCGGCTTTTCTCAATGACGGAGATGATTTCACATTTACAACCGATCAGATCATCGGAAACGAGCATAGGGTTTCGGTCAGCTATCCGGGGCTGGCGGACGAGCTTTCTGTCGGCGACACAATTCTTCTCAATAATGCCTTGCTCAATTTTGAGGTCGTTTCAATTGACGGACACGACATCAACTGCCGCGTTGTTGCGGGCGGCGAGCTTTCCAATAACAAGAGCATGAGCTTCCCCGGAAAGACGCTCAAACAGAAATATGTCAGCGAACAGGATCGTTCGGATATACTTTTCGGCATTGAAAACGATGTTGACTTTATTGCTTGCTCTTTTGTTTCCTGCAAGCAGGATTTGCTTGATATAAAAGAGGTCATGGGCGACAGTGTGAATAAAATTGACCTTATCGCTAAGATCGAGAATCGCACAGGAATAGACAACATTGACGATATCTGCAACGAGTGCGATGGAATTATGATTGCACGAGGCGATATGGGCGTTGAAATTCCGTTTGTTGAACTGCCGATTATTCAAAAGGCGCTCATCACAAAATGCCGACTTCTCGGTAAGCGCGTTATCACGGCGACCGAGATGCTTGAATCTATGATTCATAACCCAAGACCTACAAGAGCCGAAACATCGGACGTTGCCAATGCTGTTTATGACGGAACGAGTGCGATTATGCTTTCGGGTGAAACAGCGGCGGGCAAATATCCCGTTGAAGCGGTTGACACAATGGCTCGAATCGCGATGCAGACCGAGAAAAATATTAACTACACAAAGCGCTTCAGCACTACAGAATTCAGAATCAAGAACCCTGTTGATGCGATTTCTCACGCAACCTGCGGTATGGCGATTGATCTTAACGCAAAGGTAATTGCCGTTTGCTCGCTTTCGGGAATGACGGTCAGAATGGTTTCGCGCTTCCGCTCACCTGTCGATATCATGGGCATGACGGTTGACAAAAAGACATGGCGCAAGCTTTCAATGTCATGGGGTGTTACACCTGTTCTCTGCGAAACATATGAATCCACCGACGTACTTTTCTATGCAGCTAAGAACAAAGCAATTGCAACATTCGGACTTGAATCGGGCGATAGAATTATTGTTACAGGCGGCATGACGAACGGAGTTTCGGGCAACACAAACCTTATTAAGGTTGAGACGGTAGGATAAAAAATAACGACATCTTCCAAATCGGTTGATGTCGTTTTTTGTTATTTGATTTTCAGCGTTCGTAAATATGCTTTCTGCTCGTCCGTAATCCTATAGCTTTCGATCGCTTTTTGAATCGCCTTGTTGTGTGTCCATTTTTCAAGCCGTTTATTTTCGATATACGGAATGACTTCGTCATAGTTCTTGGCAAGCGCCGTGGCAAAGTACCACGCAACCATCATCTTGACGTAATACTCCTCACGGCTGACGGCGCAAACTTGCTCGGCACACTCCGCCGTGAAATTCTCGCCAAGGAAAAAGTCCATCAGCATTTTTATTCCGAACCGCACGGCATACGGATTATCCGAAGCCAGCCATTCGGGGATTTTGGTATATAATTCGGGCAAATGCTTTTTAAAAGCGGAAATACGCATCATATCGCAGGTCGCCCAGTTATCGACAAACGGTAGAAATTCATCGAGCAGTTTTATTGCTTTTTCGCAGTCCTTTTCAAAGCCGATCAGAGCGGCATGGACATTGTTTTCCTCATAGTATTTATGCGGAAGAATTTTCAAATAGCTTTCGTAATCGCCGCTTTTGTAAAATTCTTTTGCAAATTTTTTCAGCTGCGGCGAACGCACACCGATGACCTTTTCTTTGTCAACCGTAGGCATCAGCGCCGCATGAAAATCACGGTACTTTTCGTCCTGCAATTCAAATAATTTATGCTGAACATATTTTTCAATTTCACTCATTTTTATCAGACACTTTCTAAAAAATCTTCAATCGCTTTCACTCTTTTTTGAAGCGAAAAATAATTTGCTCTTTTCTTTTCTTCTTCGCTGAATTTTTCAAGAAGTGACGGATTTATCAAAACTTTTTTCATCGCATCGTAAAGCCCGTCCTCGGAGTTATCGCAAATAATTCCGCACTCGTTATCGCCGAAAATTTCTCTCATTCCTGAACATTCGGTTGTTATAACAGGAACATTTAAAGCAACCGCTTCGCTGACGGCGGTGCTGTAGCCCTCGGCATAGGAGGAGCAGACATAGACATCGGAATGTGTAATATATTTGTACGGATTAGTTTGAAAATCAAGAATTTTTATTGTATCGCCGAGATTTTTTTTGGCGATCGTTTTTTTTATATTTTCCTTTTCTTCGCCGTCACCCATTATGAGAACGGAAAAATTTTCGCCGTCATTTTTCAACCTTTCACAGACGTTTATAAAGCGGTCATAGCCCTTAACTTTCACAAAGCTTCCTGCAAGAATGAACTTCATTCCGCCGCCGAAATCAAAGTCGTTTCTTTCTTTGCTTTTTTCAATTATGCTATCAAAATCAATCGGATTATAAAGCACATGAACCTTTTCCGCCATGCCGTATTTTTTTATAAAAGCTTCTTTCATCGTTTCGGCAACGCAAACGATCGCATCAAAATTTTCGTAGCATTTTTTTTCTTCCTCCGCCGAGCCGAAAATCTTTTCACTCCACGGGTTTACAATCATATCTGTATGTACCCACGCAATTTTTTTGCAGTTTCTTTTTCCGGAATTGCCGATAATTTTAGTTGAGTATCCTTCGCAAAAAGCAACCTCGACATCATAGCTTCCTTTGATAAAATTCTTCCTTACAAAATCGGGGGAGGCAAGCAGAGAGGTCTTAATTTTTAGTTTATTTAAAATGGCTTTTGTGCTTGATTCGGTTTTCTTAACCATACAGCGGTGATTGGCGTGCGACTTGATGATATCCGTATAAACCTCACCGTCCGTTTCGGTGAAAACAT
>DNGF01000278.1:2239-2446 GCA_003486665.1 Oscillospiraceae bacterium | reverse complement strand
CCTCGATGAACGTTGCAAAAATTCTCTCCGCACCGCCGCGTCCGAGCGACTCGATAAAAAACAAAACAGATTTCATAAAGGCATCTCCGTTGATTTGATAGTTAAATTATATAAAATATAAATGCTTCTGTCAATGAAAAAGACTGCGCCGAGCGACGCAGTCTTTGAAAATTTGTGATTATTTATACATCGGGCCGTAAACCTGGC
>DNGF01000278.1:0-2223 GCA_003486665.1 Oscillospiraceae bacterium | reverse complement strand
CTGGCAAGCACGGTAGTCCTGACCCTCTTTGTCCATACCGAAATAGTTCCAGTTTGCAGGACGGAAGATCTTCTCTTCGGGAACGTTGTGAAGAGATACGGGAATACGGAGCATTGAACACATTGTGATGAGGTCTGCGCCGATATGGCCGTATGTAGATGCGCCGTGGTTTGCGCCCCAGTTGTTCATGAGGTCGTAAGCCGACTTGAAAGCGCCCTTGCCGTTACAGATCGGAGTGAACCATGTGCAGGGCCATGTGTAGTCTGTTCTCTTCCAGAGAGCGTCTGTTACGTCATCGGGAAGTCCTACATAGTAGCCCTCGCAGATCTGAATTGTCGGTCCGATACCCTTAACAAGGTTGATACGGATCATTGTTGCGGGCATCTCGTTCTTCGTAACGAAGCGTGAAGAATATCCGCCGCCGCGGAAGTAACCGTTATCGGCTGCGTTCCATGTCGTAGCCTTGAGCATCTTGTCAACGTCCTCATCGGTTACATCGTACCAAGGCTTCATGCAAGCCTCGCCCTTGTCGTTCTTCAGCTCGCCGCAAGCGTCAAGACATGATGCACCTGAGTTGATGAGGTGGAGGAATCCGCCTGCCTCTTTTGCGTGACCCTCAAGCTCATAGCCTGTAACTCTCTTAACGGACTCTGCGCTCCAATGAGTACGAACGTCGGAGAACATTGACGGCTGGTTTGTGAGGAGCTTCTCAAAGAGCATTGAAATGCCGTTGAGAACGTCATTCTCTGTTGCAAGGATATAGGGCTCTCTTACGCCGTCCCAGTCAAAGGAAGTGTTGAGAAGTGCCTCGGCAAAGTCTGCATTCGGCCAATGGTCTGTCCACTGACGCTGACCCTGGAAGCCTGCGGCAATAGCATTGTGACCTGCCATCTCTTCCTCTCTGCCCTTTGGAAGATTCTTGTTGCCGTTCATGAGGTCCTTGATAATGCACATCATCTTGACCGTGAACTCCCAATCCTTTTCTTTCTGCTCGTCCGATTTTCTTACGAAGTCGGGGTTCTTATCAAATCCCTCAGGGCAATGCTCCTTGGTCCACTTGTAAGCTTTCTTGTATTCTTCCTCGTCATAGATATTTTCTTCCATTCGGCGGAGGATTTCAACCTCGTCAACGGACTCAACTCTCATGCCGAGATACTCCTCGATAAAGTCGGGGTCGATTGAAGAACCTGCGATGCCCATGCAGATCGAACCGATCTGAAGATATGACTTGCCTTTCATTGTTGCAACTGCAACAGCGGCACGAGCAAAGCGAAGAAGCTTTTCTCTGACGTCGTCGGGAATGTTCTCGGACTCGTCAGCCTCCTGAACCTCTCTGCCGTAGATGCCGAAAGCGGGAAGACCCTTCTGAGCATGAGCGGCAAGAACGGATGCAAGGTAAACTGCGCCCGGACGCTCTGTTGCGTTGAAGCCCCAAACACCCTTAATTGTGTTGGGATCCATATCCATTGTTTCCGAACCGTAGCACCAGCAGGGAGTTACGGAAAGAGTAATGGCAACGCCCTCTTTCTTGAACTGCTCGGCGCAGGCTGCTGTTTCTGCAACACGGCCGATAGTTGTGTCGGAGATAACGACCTTAACCGGCTCGCCGTTTGAATACTTGAGGTTCTCCTCAAAGAGCTTCTTGGCTGCCTTAGCCATGCCCATTGTCTGCTCCTCAAGCGACTCTCTGACCTTAAGGGGTCCGCGTCTTGCGTCGATGATAGGACGGATACCGATTACGGGATATTCGCCCAGATATCTGTTTTCTGCCATATAAAATTCATCCTTTCGTTGAATTATTTTTTATATAAATCTGCAAGCAGATTTTTAACTTTATTATTCCGGTCTGGTATATGTTTTTGTTACAATGCCGTTTTCGTTATATTCGAGGACATAGGTATTATGCCATACACCGAAGGTTCCGATATCATATGTTATTTCATGAGAACCGTCTGTTGAGGTTTCTTCCGTTCCTTTGCCGATTAGGCTGTAAACATCTTCGAGCGTCATTCCGACAATTTTATATTTTTCTTCAAGATCAGGTATCATATATTGACGGAGGTTGTCTGTTGTAGAATTATTCCAGCTTTCGGTTGAAAATTCAGTGTAAGGGATAGCACATATCTTCTCCGTTAAATCGGATATCGGAATAATCAAAGCAATAAGTGCGACACAAATCAATGAAGTAATTATTTTTTTAGTTTTACCGCTCGTATTGAACAG
>DNGF01000001.1:8395-8748 GCA_003486665.1 Oscillospiraceae bacterium | reverse complement strand
CTGACGGATAGTTTTTTTCAATCGTTTTATCAAGAAAACCGGCATTATCCAACTTCTGAACGGCAATTTTTCTGCACTTGAAGGTCAGTCTTGCCTCAGCAGGGTAAACGGCGGCTCCGTCCGTTGCAAGGCTCAGTCCCGCTTCCTTTATCTTGTCGCAGTCCCTGCCCGACGTTCTTCCGCAGAATCGGAGCATATCCTTATATTCGGGATCAAAAAAGCTGATTGTAAAATAATCCTGCTCATCAATAAACTTCTTGGTGTATCTCTGCGGACGGATAAAGATAAACGCAACATCTCTGCCCCAAAGCTCACCTATTCCGCCCCAGCTGACGGTCAATGTATTCCATTTT
>DNGF01000001.1:5088-8383 GCA_003486665.1 Oscillospiraceae bacterium | reverse complement strand
ATTTCCGGAGTGCCTGCACTCACGAGCGCCCAGTCATCGGCAATAATTTTTACGGGATTTTCCTTCAGTTCTTTAATTGTCATAGTATCACCTCATATATTATTTTATGCGATTTTTCTTTTTATGATTCCGGCAAGAGAGAACAGGGCAAACGTTATTGCATTCGTTGCGACCACGCTTGCACCCGCCGGCATGGAAAAAGCAAACGAAACAAGCAGTCCGATGAAGAAGCAAACAACCGAAACAACTGCCGAAACGATAACGACCTTTTTAAATGTATTGCATACCCTCATTGCCGTCAAAGCCGGGAAAATGACAAGGCTCGAAATGAGCATCGCGCCCATAATTCTCATTCCGATAACAACAGTTATCGCCGTCAGCAGGGCTATCAGAGTGTTATACATTCCCGTCCTCGTTCCGGTTGCGGTTGCGAAGCTCTCGTCAAATGTAACGGCAAATATCTTGTTATAAAACACGCAGTAAAGAATCAGCACCGCTGCGGAAAGAGCTATGCTTATTATAACATCGGTACTGCTCATTGCAAGTATACTGCCGAACATATATCCGTTTACATCGGAATTAAGTCCCGTAGTCATGGAAGTGACAAGTATTCCGACCGCAAGTGCCGTACTTGATATCAATGCAATAGCCGCGTCACCCTTGATTTTGCTGTTGTCGCTTATTCTCAAAAGCAGAAAAGCCGAAATTATAACAACAGGTACGGAGATTGCGAGCGGAGCAACATTCATTGCCAGAGCAATACAGAGCGCTCCGAATCCGACATGGGAAAGTCCGTCGCCGATCATCGAATATCGCTTTAAAACGAGCGTTACACCGAGCAGAGCGGCACAGAGAGCAACAAGCACGCCGACAATTATCGCCCTTCGCATAAAACCGTAGGAAAACATCTGAACGAACATATCAAGCATGGCTGTCACCTCCGAATATAATTTTTGCAGCCGGAGTTTTAAGGTATTCCTCCGTTGTTCCGAAGAAATCTCCGTCATGCTCCATGCAAAGTATTTTATTCGCATATTGAACGGCGCTTTTAACGTCATGAGTTACCATGATTATTGTGACGCCGTGTTCCTTGTTCAAATGGTTTATCAGTCTATACATATCCTCCGTCACAAAAGGATCCAGCCCCGTTGTCGGCTCGTCAAGGAGCAGAAGCCTGTCGGTCGCGCACAACGCCCTTGCAAGCAAAACTCTCTGCTGCTGACCTCCCGAAAGCTCATTAAACGACTTATTCTTTATGGAATTTATCTTCATTATATCCATGTTTTCGCGCGCGATTCTTCTGTCCTCGGCAGTATAAAACAGCTTCCGTTTGCCGCCGAGTCTGCCGCTCAGCACAACCTCTTTGACGCCCGCAGGAAAATCCTTTTGAACCTGCGTTTTCTGCGGCAAATAGCCGATCTCGCTTTTATCAATTCCGTTAAAGATAACTCTGCCCTCGGAAATCTTCTGCAAACCGAGAATACCCTTTAAAAGCGTGCTTTTGCCTGCTCCGTTTTCGCCCACAATGCAAAGGAAGTCACCCTCATCAACGGTGAACCCAACGCCGTTGACCGCCTTGGTCGAGTCATAGTTCATATGAATGTTTTCACATTTCAAAAGCGTCATCAGTTCAGCGCCTCCTTTAAATTGAAATAGTTTTGCCTCATCAAAGAAAGGTATGTTTCTCCCCTTTTCATCTCATCGGAGGAAACATTGTGGCATGAATGAAGCAACAGCATTTTAACGCCCGTTTCTGCCGAAACCGCTCTTGCGATTTTAGGCTCGGTCAGCTCCTCATAAAAAATAACAGGTAAATTATCCGATTTTATTTTGTCAATTATACCTGCCATAACCGCGGCGCTCGGCTCCGTATTATCAACGCAGGAATCAAAAGCTGCCGTGAATTCAATGCCGAATTCGTTGGTAAAGTTTTTCATCGCAAATCTTGAACCTGAGATGATTTCTCTGCGTTTTGATGTTTTAACAAGCTCGGCGAAATCATCCTTGAGATTCAAAATTTCCGCCGAATATATTCTTGCGTTTTCGCTGTAATAGCCTGCGTTTTCGGGATCGGACTTGCCCATTTCCGAAGCTATGCAATCAATCATCCCGACCGCCGTTTCAAGGTTTGTCCAGATATGCTCGTCCGTTTCACCGTCTTCATGCTCACCATCATGATGCCCATGCTCATGATCGTGGTCATGGTCGTTTACGGCTATTCCGAGTTCGTCGGCAATGTCAATCTTTTTAACCTTTTCATTTTCCACCGCATCGGTGATTTGAGTAACCCAAGTTTCCGTATGCTCACTGACATAGAAGAAAATATCGGCATTTTCAAGCTCTATAATATCCCTCGGCGTTGGCTCGTACGAATGGCTTTCCACGCCCGTAGGAAGCAGCATTTTCACATCGGCTTTTTCGCCGGCAACCCTGCGCGCAAAATCATACGGTGCAAAAATTGAGCATACAACGCTAAGTCTGCCGCTTTTCTGCGGCGCATTATAGGAGCAGCCGCACAAAAACAGCATAAGAACAACGAGCAAACACGCCGTAATTTTATTTTTCATCCAATGCCTCCCTGCATTTTTCGCACATTCCGTACAAAACGGTTTTTTCGGGGCTGATTACAAATCCATGATGTTTGAGAATATGATCGGCAACCTCATCGAGAAAGCCGCATTCAACGTGGAGAAGTCTGCCGCAGCCTGAGCATTTCAGGTGATAGTGCGATTCACAGTTTCCGCTCTTATCTATGAACTCAAAGCAAGCGCTCTGACCCTCCTCGGCTATATATTTCCGCACCAGTCCCTGTCTGATCAGCTTGTCAAGATGACGGTATACGGTTGCTTTGCCGATCGGCTGACCGTCCTTGGCAAGCTCGGAGATAATGTCATCGGCAGTAAAATGCCTGCCCGGCTGTTTTTGCAAAAGGGCAAGGATCAGTCCGCCCTGCTTTGTATTATACGAGTTTTCCATTTAATCCACCTTCTGAATATGAAACTGAATTTCAATTTCATATTGTACTACCCTTTTTTTAGTTTGTCAACACCGCTTGTCAATATGATTATTGTGTGGTAAAATTAAGCGTAAACGAGATATTACAAGCTTTAGAAGGATTCAACTATGAAAAAATTAATTTCGATACTGATATTCACCCTTTCGCTTTTCTCCCTTTGCTCCTGCTCCGTTGAAAAAACTCCGATTCTTGATAACAGCGAAAAAAGCTATTTCGTGGATTTTTACACGGACGATGACTATGTTTACATTGAATGCGTGCTGAATATTTACAACCCGA
>DNGF01000001.1:0-5046 GCA_003486665.1 Oscillospiraceae bacterium | reverse complement strand
CCCCGCCGTTGACAACGAGGACGTCGATATCGGACTTTTGAAAAGCGCAAGCCTTACCGCCGTTGATAAAGAAAGTCAGAGCGATGTGTTTAGAATTAAAAGCGGAGAAAGCACGATAACAGTCCTATTCAAGGGCGAATACGCGGGAATTTATCAAATAACCTCACGGGAAATTCCGAGGTTTATTACAATAAGCGAAAACTAAAAAGAAAGAACGCAGGTTTTTGATCTGCGTTCTTTTTGCATTATTTGAAAAGCTTGCCCAGCTGCTCAAAAATAATTTTGAAAACATTAACAATTATATTTTTGATAAGCGTCAAAAGGCTCGGACTTTCAACCGGATCGCCCTTATCCTCATCTGTCATAGGTCTGATCGTTTCAACGTTATTTTCATCTTTTTCAAAGATAAGATACTGCGGAATATCCTTTTCGCTGAACACAGTAAGCGGCTGCTCGCCGTGTCTGAGAATTCTGTAAATAACAGGATAAAGCGCCCACGGATAACCGTCATGATTGAGATTCTGAACATACCATGTTGTATTCGGGAAAAGTGCCGTTGACGCATCAACACAACGATTGGGCGAAATGTATTTGTCGGTTCCGTTCGCCTTTGCCTGTGCAATATATTCATCGCTGAGCTTTTGACCGACAGGAGCGGTTGTCGTACCCGGTGCCTGCTGCTTGCAGGTAGCGAGCATATCGCTCTGCTGATCGGCGTTGTAAACAATGGGGTAAAGCTGGAATCCGTACTTTGCAACGATCGAAACGTTTACGCCGTCAGCCTCCATCTGCTTATACATCGTCGTAAGCTTTGAGCCTACTGTTTCATGATAATGGTTGATTTTTTCGATCAATCCGGCATATTCGTCCTCAACACCTGCAAAGATATAATCTCTTGCATCTTCAAATCTGTCGGGAGAAACCATAGCCCAATAAGCAGGTAATGTGCCGTAGCAGACTCTCATAACATCGGGAATAACGTATTTTGCAACCTTTGTACCCGTCTTGTTATAGTAATCCATTGTCATGTCAAGTCCGTTCAGCTTGTTGCTCAGCGTTATGATTTCTTTAAGAAGAGTAAGCGGAAGTCCCTCTCCGAGATTCTGAGTAGCAAAGTAATCCACTCCGTCCGCATCAAAATACAATTCGCCGTTAAAGAGAGAGTTGTTTATCTCTGTACCGAAGCAAATTGAATTATAGAGAACAACATCGTCAACATCCTCCCAGCCGTATTCTGCAAGATATGCGGAAAGAATTATTGTTCCGAGGCATCTGGCAAGAAGCTTTACGCGCGAGTGACCCGTTACCTTTTTAACAGCCTGGATATACTCATGGAGATCATCGGCTGTTTTGCAGGGATCGACACGGCTGTCATACTGGTAGAAATACTTATAAAGCTCCTCATGCGCTCCGTCCGCCGTAGTGACGTCGTTCGACTGCTTATGTATATCGGTCAGCGGGAGATTTCTCCAGTATTCGCAAGCCTTTTGACCTGAATTGTTCGGAACCTCGCCGTTGTTATCAAGGATGTAATCCTTATAAAGCTCCGCCATATACTGGGTAAAGAGCGTCTTAAATTCCGAAAAGTCATCCGTCAGATATCCTTTTGTATAAATCGGAACAAGCTCCTTTGCCGCTTTCTTGATAAATTCCTGCGAAAAATTCGGGATTTCATAGCTGTTCGGGTCATCTCTGTCGAGGTAAACGGGCGAACGGCCGCGCACATAAATTATCGGTACCTCATCGCAATCGCAAGTATCCTTTGCCGTCGCGCTCATGGGAGCAATCATCATCGCGAGAATTACCAAGCTTAAAAATACTGATAAAAGCTTTTTCAAAATCATCTCTCCTTTTCCTGATTATCTGTTACAGAAACCAATTATTTAAACAGCTTGCCCAACTGTTCAATTATTATCTTAAATACATTAAGCACCATATTCTTAATAAGGCTGAAGAAACCGGGTTTTTCCAGCGGGTTTCCCTTATCGTCGTTCGTCATGGGTCTGATTGTATCGCCGTTATTTTCCTCGCCCTCATATATGATGTACTGCGGATAATTTTCATCGCTGAAAACGGTCATAGGCTCTCCGTCATATCGGAGGATCTGATAAATCAGCGGGCAAAGGATTCTCGGATAACAGTTGTGCTTCATATTTTGGATATACCATGTAGTGTCAGGGAAAAGAGTTGTCGATGCGTCAACGGCAAGATCAGGCGAAATGTATTTATCTGTTCCGTTTGCCTTTGCCTTTTCAACATATTCACTGTCAAACTTCGAACCGATGGGCGCCGTAACCGTGCCGGGAGCCTGCTGCTCACAGGTCACTATCATATCGCTCTGCCGGTCGGCATTGTAGACGATCGGATAAAGCTGATAACCGTACTTTGCAATAATCGAAACATTAACTCCGTCGGATTTCATCTGCTTATACATCGTTGTAAGCTTTGAGCCTACGGTTTCATGGTAATGATTGATCTTTGCGATCAAGCCGGCATATTCGTCTTCAACGCCTGCAAAGATATAATCCCTCGCCTCTTCAAACCTGTCGGCGGAAACCATCGACCAATAGCCGGGAGTCGTGCCGTAGCAAACTCTCATTACATCGGGCGTAACATATTTGGCAACCTTTGTCGCGGTCTTGTTGAAATAATCCATTGTAAGACCAAGACCGTTAAGCTTGTTGCTGAGGGTTATAACCTCCTTAAGAATGGTAAGCGGAAGCGACTCGTCAAGATTTTGGTTCGCAAAGAAATCCACCGCATCCGCGTCAAAGTACAATTCGCCGTTAAAAAGAGAGTTCGTGACCTCTGTTCCGAAGCAGATAGGATTATAGAGAACAACATCGTCAATATCTTCCCAGCCGTATTCGGCAAGATAAGCGGAAAGAATCGTTGTGCCGAGGCATCTTGCGAGAATTTTTATGCGCGAATGACCCGTAACCTCCTTGACCGCCTGAATATACTCATGGAGATCATCTGCAATGTCGCAAGGATCAAGACGGCAGTCATACTGATAGAAATACTTATACAGCTCATTCGACGCACCCTGAGGTGTAGAAACATCGTTAGAAGGCTTATGTATATCGTATATCGGATTGTTTTTCCAATATGCACTCGTGTTATAACCGGATTTATTGGCAATCTCGCCGTTGTTGTCGAGCGCAAAATCCTTGTAAGCCTCTGCCATATACTGAGTAAACAGCGTCTTGAATTCCGAGAAATCATCGGTCAGATATCCCTTTGTGTAAACGGGAACAAGCTCTTTGAGAGCATTTTCAACAAACCCGTCCGGAACATACGGCAAATCGTGGCTGCTCGGATCATCACGGTCAACAAGAATCGGCGCACGTCCGCGAACATATATTATCGGCTCGGTGTCGCAGTTGCATGAATCCTCTGCAATTGCGCTCATAGGAGCGACGATCATTGCGAAGATTACCAGACTCAAAAATACTGCTAAAAACTTTTTCAAAACTATCTCTCCTTTTTAAGGCATATGCCTTGCTTTAATCTAATTTCGCCATGCTGCACGATTTGTACAGTTCAATTGTGCAGCATTGCCTTAAATATATGAATTCCCGCTTTGCTGTCCTATTATTTTTCTGTTTCCTTTTCGGCAAGCTCGTCGAGATATTCATCATAGGTAATGTTTTTATCATAGAAACTGCCTGTCGTTACATCAATTATTCTGTCGGCAATTGTCTGAACGAACTGATGGTCATGTGATGTAAACAGAACCGTTTCCGGAAAATTAATAATACCCTTGTTAAGCGATTCAATGGATTCGAGGTCAAGGTGGTTGGTCGGTTCGTCAAAAATAAGAACATTTGCGCCGGAAAGCATCATCTTGCAAAGCATACAGCGAACTCTCTCTCCGCCGGAAAGAACCTTCGCTTTCTTAGTTGCTTCTTCACCTGAAAACATCAGTCTTCCGAGCCAGCCTCTTACATCGCTTTCAAAGACAAGGTTCGAATATCTTCTTACCCAGTCAATAAGCGAATCCTCGCATCCGTCGAAGAATTCCGAATTGTCTGACGGGAAGTATGACTGCGAGGTTGTAACGCCCCATTTGAAAGTACCCTCGTCAGGTTCAAGCTCACCGACAAGAATCTTAAACAGCGTTGTTTTCGCAAGACCGTCGGTTCCGACAAAAGCAACCTTTTCGCGCGGCTTTATCGTAAACGAAACATTGTCGAGAACCTTTCTGTCACCTATGGTCTTGCTGATTCCCGAAACAGTCAGCAGCTCATTGCCGACCTCACGGTCAGGCTTAAACGAAACGAACGGAAAGCGCCGCGATGAAACGGGCATATCCTCAATATTAAGCTCGTCAAGCAGCTTTTTACGGCTTGTCGCCTGCTTGGATTTGGAGGCGTTTGCACTGAATCGGGCAATAAACTCCTGCAATTCCTTCTTTTTCTGCTCTGCTTTCTTATTCTGCTCTCTGAGCTGACGTTGTGCGATCTGGGTGTAATCATACCAGAAATCATAGTTGCCGACATACATTTCAATCTTGCCGAAGTCTATATCGACAATGTGTGTGCAGACCTTATTGAGGAAATGTCTGTCATGCGAAACAACGATGACCGTGCTTTCAAGGTCGATAAGGAAATCCTCCAGCCATCTTATTGCCGCAACGTCAAGGTGGTTAGTCGGCTCGTCCATCAAAAGAATATCCGGATTTCCGAAAAGAGCCTGAGCAAGAAGGACCTTAACCTTGATATCGTTATCCAATTCGCTCATCTTTGCATAATGGTACTCGTTGGTTACTCCGAGTCCGTTGAGAAGTATCTCCGCGTCGCTCTCTGCGCTCCAGCCGCCCATCTCGGCGAATTCCTCTTCAAGCTCACTAACCTTGATTCCGTCCGCTTCGGAGAAATCCTCTTTCATATAAAGAGCTTCTTTTTCGTCCATTATCTCGCAAAGATGCGGATTTCCCATAAGTACCGTTCTTATAACGTCATATTCATCAAATGCGAAATGGTCCTGTCTGAGAACGGACATTCTCTCACCGGGAGTAATAATGACCTCGCCCTTATTCAGTTC
>DNGF01000130.1:10027-11362 GCA_003486665.1 Oscillospiraceae bacterium | reverse complement strand
GAAGCTCCGTCGCAAGACGGTGATGAGGTGGAAAAGTTCGAGTTTGATTTAATTAAATTGCTACGATGAAAATTCGCCACCTCATCCGAGCGGTGCAATCCGCCGCCCACCTCCCCTCAAGGGGAAGGCTGATAAGCGACAGCAACATGGAGGTCCGATGAAATCTTACTCCACCGGTTAGCTTCCCCAGAGGAGGAATCCATACTTCAACGGGAACTTCTGCTAAATTCAACAACACTTACACGAAAGGCGTGATTTTTTTGACCGTCAAAACAAACATCAATTTCAAGCACCTGATAATTGCAATCGTTATTCCGCTCGCCGTCGGAGGAATATCGTCGCTGATAGTAGGCAGCGGATTCGATGTCTACTCCGAAGCGGTCACAAAGCCGCCGCTTTCCCCTCCCGATTGGCTGTTCCCCGTGATGTGGACAATACTCTATATCCTCATGGGAATTTCTTCATACCTTGTGTTTGAAAAGGATAAATCGGAAGCCAAGCAGCCGCTTGCGGTCTATGCCATCCAGCTTGCGATGAACTTCATGTGGCCGATATTCTTCTTTTCGCTAAACGCTTACCTCTTTTCGTTTATATGGCTGATCGTTCTTTGGGCGCTTGCTATTGCCATGACCGTTATGTTTTACCGCGTTTCAAAGCTTGCCGGATTGCTCCAGATTCCATACATTATTTGGCTCACTTTCGCGGCTTATCTCAACCTTTCGGTATATTTACTTAACTGACTTTTCATTCAAATATTAACAAATTATTAATTTTTAAAATAGATATTGACTATTAGTCATTTTTGCGTATAATGTTAGACGAAGCAAAAAGTGACTGGTAGTCATTTTATTTACGGAGATATGAAAAATGAGTAAGGTTTCTGAAAAGCAGCAAAACAAACGAATAAATATTCTCGATTCCGCATATGAGCTTTTTATTGAAAAGAGCTTCAACAATACCTCAATTGACGATGTTGTAAAGAGCGCGGGAATTGCCAAAGGCACGTTTTACCTTTACTTTAAGGATAAGCATGATTTGATGGAACGAATCATCATCCGAAAGGGTGCGTTGATTCTCCGCTATGTGCTTGAGGAGCTTCAGAAAAAAAAGGAACAGTGCAAACTGTCTTTCTCCGAGCAGATGCTTTTTATAACCGAGAAAATTGTCGATTACCTCGAAGAGCATAAGGAAATAATAACCCTCATGGGCAAAAACTTTTCCTCTTGTCTTAGCTACTTCAACACCATTGAGGACAGCGAACTCAAATCCATGCTCAATGACCTTGTAAGCGAAAATATCAACAACGGTTTTTCCGAGCAGGAAACGCTCAAAAGC
>DNGF01000130.1:8444-9992 GCA_003486665.1 Oscillospiraceae bacterium | reverse complement strand
TATCTCATAGTAACGCTTGTCGGTTCGGTTTGCTACGATTCGTTCGTTTATGAATCGCCGTTCAAAATTTCGGAAATCAAGCCCCTGCTTTTCAGAAGCGTCGAAGCCATAATTTCCGAACCGCCGACAGACGAATAATAAAGCTTAATACCATTTTAATCTTTACATTTTGTAAAGTATAATATAAAATCTAATAAAAAGGAGATCGGTTAAGAAATGAAAAGAATTGCCAAATTCATCGCCTATCACCCGAAGACGATAACGATCATTGCCGTATTGCTTCTCATTCCGGCTGCAATCGGTTACATCAACACGTTCGTCAACTATGATATACTTTCATATCTTCCCGGCGAGCTTGATTCCGTTAAGGGTGAAAATGAGCTGGATGAAACCTTCAACAGCGCCTCAATGTCATTCCTGGTTATTGAGGATATGCCCTCAAAGGATATCGCCGCTCTGAAAGAAAAAATCGCAAAGGTTGACAACGTAAGCAGCGTTATCTGGGTAAACGACATCGCGGATATCAGTATTCCGCAGGAGATCATTCCGCAAGCCGTTAAAGATATTTTTTACAGCAAAGACGGCAAATGCACCATGATGCTTATTCAATACAAGTACAAGGCAGTCACTGACGAAACAATGAAGGCTATTGAAGATGTAAGAGGTCTTCTTAACAATCAGTGCTTCCTCAGCGGCATGGGCGTTATAATGAAGGATACCCGTGATCTTGCCGATTCGCAGGCACCGATCTTCATCGCAATTGCCATTGCCATTGCACTTGTCGTTATGACGTTCTGCATGGAGTCGTGGGTTGAGCCGTGGGTTCTTCTGGCGGCGCTGTGCATGGCGGTTGTTTACAACATGGGTACGAACTTCATGTTCGGTCAGATATCGTACATCACTCAATGTATCGCCGCAATTCTTCAGCTCGGCGTTACGATGGACTATTCGGTATTCCTTATTGACCGTTTCGAAGAGGAGAAGCTCAGGTGTCCCGACAAGCGAGATGCCATGGCAAACGCAATTCAGGGTGCATTTCTTTCCCTCTCCGGCAGCTCACTGACAACGATCTTCGGTTTCCTTGCACTTTGCTTCATGGATCTTTCGCTCGGTAAGGATATCGGACTTGTTATGGCAAAGGGCGTTGTGTTCGGCGTTTTGACAGTTGCGGTCGTTCTCCCCGCTCTTGTTCTTCAGTGCGACAGGTTGATACACAAATATCACCACAGAAGCTTTATTCCGAAGTTCGACAAGCTTAATGAGTCTGTCGTTAAGCACAAAAAGGTATGGGTCGCAATTTTCGTTGTTCTCTTCATTCCGGCATATATAATGCAGTCGAATGTAGATGTTTACTATTCAATGGACAGAATGCTTCCCGATGACATCGGATGTATCGCCGCTCTCAACAAGATGAAAGAGGAGTTCAACATGGCAACCTCACACTTCATCATTGTTGATGACAGCCTTGACGCTTCCGAGCTTGTTAAGATGGAAAATGAAATCAAGGAAACCGCCGGCGTAACAAATATGGTTGCTTACAACAGCAAT
>DNGF01000130.1:3953-8396 GCA_003486665.1 Oscillospiraceae bacterium | reverse complement strand
GATTCAATGATTCCCGATAATCTCAAGAGCATTGCAAAGAGCGGCGGCAGACAGATGATTCTTGTAAACACCTCATATGTTGCCGCAACGGACGAATGTAATGAACAGCTCACAAAGATCAACAGCATCGTAAAGAAATATGACAAGAACGGATACGTCACCGGCGAGGGTGCAATGTATAAGGATCTGATTGATATTACCGATCATGACTTTAAGCTGACGAGTGTGCTTTCGATCCTTTCGATATTCATCCTTATCGCCATCATCTTCAAGTCGATTTCGATTCCGACAATACTCGTTATGTCGATCGAGCTTGCGATATTCGTCAACAAGGCGATATCGTTCGCAACAGGTACAACGCTGTCGTTCATAGCTCCGACTATCATCGGCTGCGTACAGCTCGGCGCAACGGTTGACTACGCTATACTTCTTACAACACGTTTCCGTGAGGAAATGAGAAACGGTCACAGCAAACTCGACGCCATCAAGATTGCCGCCAACGCTTCCGACCGTTCGATCTTCCAGAGTGCGCTCGTATTCTTCGGCGCGACCTTCGGTGTATTCCTCACCTGCGATATCAAGATCGTTAAAGAGGTTTGCCTCCTGCTTGCAAGAGGTTCACTCATCAGCGCAGGCGTTATTGTATTCATGCTCACGCCGCTGCTGCTTGTGCTTGAGGGCGTAATCGAAAAAACGACATACGACTTCCTCGGCAAAAAGCTTAAGAAGAAGAAGAAGAAAGATGAAACCAAAACGGCAGATAACAATGCCTGAATAATACGGAGGTAATAACTATGAAAAACAATCTGAAAAAAATCATGTGCGTTCTTCTCTGCGCTTCTATGCTCGCATCATTCTCTGCCTGTTCAAAGAAGAATGACGGCAGCACAGATGAACCGACCACATCTCCGAGTCAGTCCGATACAAACAAGGTTAGCTACGACACAGCCGCAACATCATATAAAAAGAATGAAACGGTTTATGTCAACATGGCTTCCGACGGTCAGGTTACAAGCAAGATCGTAACCGACTGGCTTCATACCGACAAGGCACAGACATACATTGACGATATGAGCGACCTTTCCGACATCAAGAACGTTAAGTCGAATGTTGAGCCTGTAAAGAACAAGGACGGTTCGTATCGCTGGAATATGGAAACCACCGATCTTTATTACAGAGGTTCAACCAAAAAAGATCTTCCCGTAAACTTCAACATCACATATTATCTTGACGGTAAGCAGACCACCGCAGAGAAAATTGCCGGTAAAAAGGGTCAGGTCAAGATGGTTATAACAGTCAACAACGAGTCAAAAAAGACGGTTAAGATTGCAGGTAAGGACACAACGATCTACACACCGTTCATTGTTGCAGGCGGCATGATCCTTCAGGAGGATAACTTCTCAAACGTTACTGTTGAAAACGGTAAAACAATCGGCGACGGCACAAAAGAAATTGCGCTCATGGTCGGCGCACCCGGACTTAAGGAGAGCCTCAATCTCAGCGATGAGATGCTCAAGCAGCTTGGCGACTTCAATTTCTCAAACACCTATACTATCACGGCGGACACAGAGAAATTTGAGCTTACCAATATGATTTTCGCCGTTCTTCCCCTCTCGGCAATCGAGAGCAGCGTTGAAAACAACCTCCCGAACACTGTATCCGATGTTAAGAACACTCTCAATGAGGTTCAGGCGGTCATTGACAAGTTCAACAGCATGAACGCAACCGAGCTTATCAACAAGCTCTTCTCCAACACCGACAATCTTACGGAGCTTGCTTCCTCCGTTTCCGATGTTACAAAGCTTTATAACGACAACAAGGCATTGCTTGACGTACTGGAAAAGTATATGACAAAAGAAAACATCGAAGCAATTCAGAAGCTTATCGAGGACACCGACGATACTGATCTTGAGCAGGTTGCAAAGCTTCTCAACAACCCGATTCTTCAGAAGTTCTTCAAGCAGCTTCCGACCCTTTCCAAGGATATGGAAACCGTAATGCCGATCATAACCGGTCTTTCGACCGATATGCAGAAGCCTGAGGTTCAGAAGGCACTTAAAAATCTTCCTCAGACAATTGAAACGCTCAAGAAGCTCAAGACGACAATCGACAAGAATCAGGATCTTT
Source organism: Oscillospiraceae bacterium (assembly GCA_003486665.1). GTDB lineage: Bacteria > Bacillota > Clostridia > Oscillospirales > Acutalibacteraceae > CAG-488. The sequence continues at coordinate 6,269 of DNGF01000130.1, read as the reverse complement.
TCAACACACTCGGCAACACACTTGACGACGATACGATTGCATCGCTTAAAGGAATTATGAGTTCGCTTGACAAGATCATTTCCGAGAACGACCTTGAAGCTTACGCAAAGCTTGCCGATAACGCAGACGATCTCATAGCCCGTGCAAAGGCTTGGATCGAAGCAGGTCAGAAGTATGACATCTTCACAACAAAGGGCGCCGCTTCAAGTACATCGGTAATGTTCGTTTACGAAACAGCCGCTGTTTCCGCTCCTGCCGAAGAGGTCAAGGAAGAGGCTGAAACCGTTGAAGAAAATGCAATTCTCACATGGTTTAAAAAGCTCTTCAAAAAGGATAAATAAGCTTAAAAGAGCAAAGATTTTACAAAAATAAGAATAAGGCTATAATCCACATTTTGTCAGTTTATTGATTGACATATATGAATTATAGCCTTTTCTTTTTATGCTTTTTGATCTGCGCTGAATGCGGCGGTAAAATTCCGTCTATTGAATGCTCTCGTATATAATCTCCGCTATCGCCTCGGCATTTTCATTGAGGCTTTTATCAAAGCTTTTGTTGTCCTCATCGCTCGTAACGAAGCCGACCTCAAGAAGAATTGACGGCATATTTGTGTTTGAATTAACATAGTAGTTGTTTCCGCTTGAATTGCGATATCCGCGCTTGACTCCCCTGTTCGGCAGTCCCGAAATATCGCTGAGCGCTTTTACAAGTCTTTGTGCTGTCTGTTCCTCATCGCCCTTTGGCTCTTTCGCGATCCATGCTTCGAAGCCCGAACCTGAAACTGCGCTGTTTCTATGTAATGAAAGGAAAAAATCACATCTTTTTTTATTTGCAAGGCGGCAGCGCTCCTTGAGCGTGATATCGGAATCATCGTCACGCGTCAGGATAACCCTTATCCCCTTTTCCTCAAGCTTATCTCTGACCTTCAGCGTCAGGCGCAAATTATCGTCCTTTTCAAGTCTTGCTCCTCCCGTTGATGTTGCTCCCACATCATCCGCGCCGTGGCCTGCATCAAGACAGACGGTTTTCACGCTCTCATAATGCTCCTCGACAATATTTGACAGAAACTTAACCGCCGCAAGGAAGCTTGTCAGGACAAGCAGTGCAGCCAAAATAAGCGATATACTGCTTTTTTGTTTCAAGAAGTTCATTTTTCTCCCTCTTTTTTCGGTACTTTTTAAAATCTATTGACTTTGATTCAGTTTGGTAGTATATTGAAATAAGTATATGTCAACGGAGGTTTATCAAATGCTTGATAAGAACTTTACCCCTGCTTTAAGATTTATGGTTGTCAGTGACATTCATCTCAAGGACGAAAACTGCATTGAAGAAAAGCGATTTGCCGATGCTTTAAATTACGCATACGCTATTGCACAAAGCTCTGAAAACTACAAAAAGCTTGATGCAATTGTTGTCGTAGGCGACTTTGCAAATTCCGGAACCGAAATCCAGATGAGAAAGGCAAAGAAAATTCTCGATGCAGGAGTGGACTATGATGAAACACAGGTTATCATGTCCTTTGCAAGTCATGAAACGAACCATGACGGAACCGCAGTTGCCGCGGAAAGAATGAAACGTATACTTTCACAGGATCCCGATCAGCACAAGGTGATCAACGGATTCCATTTTGTTTCCGTTTCTCCGTCACACAGCTGTAACTATGATGACGCAAAGAAAGAATGGATGGCAAAGGAACTTGCCTCCGCCGCAAAAGAGGACAAGGCAAAGCCGATCTTCGTCTTCCAGCATCCGCATAACACAGGCACGGTTTACGGCAGTATTCTTTGGGGCGAGGACGAGCTTATCAGCATTTATATGAACTATCCGCAGATAATTCATTTCTCCGGTCACTCCCACGCTCCGATAAACGATCCGAGATCTATTCATCAGAAGCACTTCACCTCACTCGGTACCGGAACTCTCAGCTATTTTGAAATGGATGAATTTGACAAAATAACGGGAACCATTCCCGAAAACAAGGCTAACGCGGCACAGATGCTAATTGTTGAAGCCGATGCGGATAACCGCGTCCGAGTCTATCCGTTTGATGTTTTAACGGGAAACTTTTTCCCGCAGATTCACAGAATCGACACACCGAGCGACATCGGCTCTTTTAAATATACCGATAACCGATACAAAACGGAGGTTGTCCCCTATTTTGAGGACAACGCAAAGCTCGTGGTTTCCGATATTACCGATACTTCGTTTAAAATAGAATTTGACCAGGCAAAAATCGACGAGGACTATGTAAACTGCTATGACATAGTGCTTAAAGACGCGGACGGCTTCGTTGCCCGACATTTAAGTATATGGTTC
>DNGF01000130.1:0-3913 GCA_003486665.1 Oscillospiraceae bacterium | reverse complement strand
GTACTATTTTTATGATATGCCGAAAACAAGATCCTACATATTTACAGGGCTGGAACCGAAAACGGATTATTCGTTAACAATCAAGGCGTGCGGCTTTTGGAACAACATTTCCGAAAACAGCCTTGAAGCAGATATAAAAACCTTATAATTACACGGGAGGGGTTTTATAATGTCAAAATTCAAAGCATTCCTCAAACGCAAGGACATCGAATTTTCCGCTAAAAGATACGGGATTGATGCTCTCGGTGCAATGGCGCAGGGTCTTTTCGCTTCCCTGCTTGTCGGTACAATTCTTTCAACAATAGGAACTCAGTTTTCTATCGAAGCTCTCGTCACGATCGGTGATTTCGCTTCGGCTGTCAAGGGCTGTGCAATGGCAATCGCAATCGGTTTTGCACTGAAAGCACCGCCGCTGGTCCTTTTCTCATTGGCAACCGTCGGCTATGCCGCGGACAAACTCGGCGGCGCAGGCGGACCGCTTGCGGTTCTGTTAATTACTATCGTTGCTGCCGAATTCGGAAAGGCAGTAAGCAAGGAAACAAAGCTCGACATCCTTGTTACCCCCGTTGTTACCATCGGTCTGGGCTGTGTACTTTCAATGCTTTGCGCGCCGTACATCGGCAAAGCGGCAAGTGCGGTCGGTCACGCTATAATGTGGGCAACCGAGCTTCGTCCGTTCCTCATGGGCATTATCATTTCGGCAATAGTCGGTATTGCTCTAACCCTGCCGATAAGCAGTGCGGCAATTTGCGCGGCGCTTGGGCTTACGGGTCTTGCAGGCGGAGCGGCTCTCGCCGGCTGCTGCGCGCAGATGATAGGCTTTGCCGTCATGAGCTTCCGCGAGAACAAATGGGGCGGACTTGTTTCACAGGGTCTTGGCACCAGTATGCTCCAGATGGGCAACATCGTCAAAAATCCGCGAATCTGGATTCCGCCGACCCTTGCTTCGATGATAACAGGACCGATCGCAACCTGCGTTTTCAAGCTTGAAATGAACGGTGCGGCTGTATCTTCGGGAATGGGAACCTGCGGACTTGTCGGTCAGATAGGAGTATATACCGGCTGGGTCAACGCAATTGCCGACGGCACAAAGGCAGGAATCACCGCCTTTGACTGGATCGGACTTATCCTCATCAGCTTCGTTCTTCCGGCTATCCTTTCATGGGCTTTCTGCCTTATTCTCAGAAAGATAGGCTGGATCAAAGAAAACGACCTTAAGCTTGACCTTTAATAAAACTATAATTAAAGCAGTCACAATCGTGGCTGCTTTTTTCAAGCCTTTCATGCCGGCACTTCGCTAATCTGCATGGGCGGCAAGGTATATTCTTCCGATTAAAGCTAAACCGGCAACAAAAAAGACCCCGACACAGCGTCGAGGTCTGATTTTTATTTACTGGACAATCAGTTGTTGTCGCCCTTCTTCTTGATGATGTCGTTAAGGATTACATAGAAGTCCTCATCGTCAACACCGCTCTTTGCCTGCGGCTTTGAACCACCGTTAACAACCGGCGGCTCGATCGGAGCGTTTACCGAAGAAGCTGCTGCTGTTGAACGAATCGGTGCGCCTGCATTTGATGTTGCCTTAAAAGTCGGAATTGAGCCGAAGTCTTCGGGAGTCTTTGCATCAAAACCTGTTGCGATAACAGTGATGATGATCTCATCCTCAAGCTTGGAGTCGAATGCAACACCCCATGTAATGTTTGCATCCGGATGTGCCTTCTCTGTGATGGACTCACAAGCGTTCTCAATCTCTTCAAGACCGATATCCGGTGAAGATGTAATGCTGATGATAACACCCTTTGCGCCTGCGATAGATGTTTCGAGAAGCGGGCTTGATGTTGCCATATCCGCTGCCTGAAGGCTCTTGTCCTTGCCCTTTGCTGTGCCAACGCCCATGTGAGCATAGCCTGCATCTCTCATTACGCTGCAAACATCGGCAAAGTCAAGGTTAACAAATCCGGGAACCTTAATAAGCTCTGAGATGCTCTTAACGCCCTGTGAAAGAACCTCATCGGCAACAAGGAATGCCTCCGAAAGAGTCTTGCAGCGGTCGCTGAGGAGCTTAAGTCTGTCGTTCGGGATAACGATGAGGCTGTCAACGTTCTCAGAAAGACGGGCAATACCCTGCTCTGCAAGTGTGCTTCTCTTCTTACCCTCAAACTTGAAAGGCTTTGTAACAACACCGACTGTAAGAACGCCCATTTCCTTAGCGATCTCGGCGATTACGGGAGCCGCACCTGTACCTGTGCCGCCGCCCATACCTGCGGTGATAAATACCATGTCTGTACCCTTAAGGATCGAAGAGATCTCCTCTCTGCTCTCCTCGGCTGCTTTCTCGCCAACTTCGGGACGTCCGCCGGCGCCCTGTCCTCTTGTGGACTTCTCGCCGATCTGAATTCTGTGAGTTGCCTGAGAATTGACAAGAACCTGCTTGTCTGTGTTAACTACGATAAACTCGGCACCCTGCATACCCTGAGCGATCATTGTGTTGACTGCGTTTCCGCCGCCGCCGCCGACGCCTATAACCTTAATCTGAACGGTGCTCTCGAAATCGTTATCAATTTCAAATGCCATTTTAAAAACCTCCGTTTTGTAAATCATATTTTACTCCAAGTTTTACACAACTGTTATGATATCATACTTTTTTATCAATTTCAAGACTAATATCACGAAAACAGGGAAAAATATTGGATTTTTTTCAGGATTCGGACATTAAACGGACATAACCTTTAAATACCGCTTATATCGCCTGTAAACAAGTCTTTTAATGTATGTATTATTCCTCTTCGGGATTATCCTCGGTATCATCAATTTGATCTTCCGCTTCGGTCTGTTCCTCCGCCTCCGTCTGCTCTTCGGACTCGGTTGTATCCTCCTCCGGCTCGGTGGTTTTCTCTTCAGCCGTGGTCTTTTCCTCAGGAACGGTTGTTTTAACGGGAGCAGCCGTCGTTTTTTCAAGCGTTTCAAGCGGTTCAACATAAACCTTCTTTACTATCGAAAGATTTATTTCACCTATCTGATTCGGATTATCCTCATCCTCCTGTGCAATAACCTTTTTGGCTTCCTTGAGCTTATACTCCGCGTCACCGATATCGCCGAGATAAAGTCTGTAACGGCTCTGATATTCAAGATAAATCTTCTTCGGATTTGAAATATCAATACCTGTTATTCCGCTTATACCCGATGTCTTTATTGCATCGCAGATAGTACTGTAAAGATTTTTTTCGTTATCATCGGCAAATTCAATTACTTCGCCCGGCTTTGCACTGATCTGCTTTTTTACGGTCAGAACAGTCAAACCTGATTTTTTCGGCTTTTCTTTGACAATTTCAAGTGTTTTTCCGTTTGAATCGGCTATTGCATATCCGTTCGCCGTTTTAAAAATCAGCGAAGCCTTATCATCCTTAACAGAAAACGTTACCTTACCGTTGACGCTTTTATTGATATCAAACGAGAGAATATACGGCAAATTTCTTTCAACGGTTGCTTTCACTTTGCTCCAATCTGTCAACACCATGTTGTCGCCGACCTCAACGCCTGCCGTATTGAGAATCTGCTCTGCGCCGTAATGAGTGCCTGCCTTAACAACCTTTATCTCACTGACATTAAACAAAACGGTTACGGACAGCACCGCAAAAACCGCCGCAACGGCAATAACCGCAATAATCCCGGCAAAGATTCTGCGGTTACGTTTTACCTTTTTCAGTTTACTTTCATATCTCTCCCTGGCTTCGGGAGATAATTGCGCTATCCGATTTAAAGTCAGCTTTTTCATTATCAGTCAATCCTTTTTATTTTTGCTCCTATATAGTCAAGACTCTTTTCAAGAGATTCGTAACCCCTGTCGATAAAATTAATGTTTTCAACCGTCGTACAGCCCTCGGCACAAAGCCCGGCAATCGTAAGCGCCGCA
>DNGF01000113.1:603-6682 GCA_003486665.1 Oscillospiraceae bacterium | reverse complement strand
CGCAACAAATATTGAGCGCAATCTTTATCTTACGATGCAGCTGCTTGAAATGGATATTCCGATGGTTGTCGCTCTCAACATGATGGATGAGGTTGTCGGCAACCGAGGCTCAGTTGACGTTAACCTTATGGAGGCGATGCTCGGCGTTCCGGTAATTCCGATCTCTGCCGCCAAGAACGAGGGCGTTGACGAATTGATAAAGCACGCTGTGCATATCGCAAAATATCAGGAGCGTCCGCTCAAGCAGGATTTTTGCGATAAAAATGACCACAACGGCGCGGTTCACAGATGTATTCATGCCGTTGTTCATCTCATTGAGGATCATGCGGCTCATGCCGAAATACCCCTGCGTTTCGCCGCTACAAAGGCGATCGAGGGCGATCCGTTGATTCTCGATCAGCTCAAGCTTGACCGAAACGAGCTTGAACTCCTTGAACACATTGTTCAGCAGATGGAGGTTGAGCGCGGTCTTGACAGAAGTGCGGCGATAGCGGATATGCGCTTCTCATTTATCGAGAAGCTGTGCAAAAGCACGGTCGTCAAGCCGGCGGAGAGCAAGGAGAGAATCAGAAGCGAGAAAATCGACAGAATACTGACAGGTAAATACACGGCAATTCCGTGCTTTGTCGCAATTATGATTCTTGTTTTTTACCTGACGTTCAACGTTATCGGCGCATGGCTGCAGGATCTTCTGGCTATGGGAATCGGAAAGCTCTCGGAGCTTACGGACGCGGCGCTGACTGCCGCAAATGTTAACTCGGCAATTCACAGCCTGATAATTGACGGAATTTTTACGGGCGTCGGCAGCGTTCTCAGCTTTTTGCCGATAATCGTAACGCTGTTTTTCTTCCTTTCGATGATGGAGGACAGCGGATATATTGCAAGAGTTGCCTTTGTAATGGATAAATTACTGCGCCGAATCGGTCTTTCGGGCAAAAGTATTGTACCGATGCTTATCGGCTTCGGCTGTACCGTCCCCGCCGTCATGGCAACAAGGACTCTTACGAGTGAACGCGACAGAAAGATGACGATTTTGCTGACCCCGTTTATGAGCTGTTCGGCAAAGCTTCCGATCTACTCGTTTTTTGTCAGCGTATTTTTCCCCGGTAAGGGCGGATTGATTATGTCGGGGCTTTACGTTCTCGGAATTTTGCTCGGAATTTTGGCGGCGTTTCTTTATAAGGGAACGATGTTCAAGGGTGAACCTGTTCCCTTTGTTATGGAGCTGCCGAATTACCGCTTCCCCGGAGTAAAAAATGTTTCTCAGCTTCTTTGGGAAAAGGCAAAGGACTTTTTACAGAAGGCTTTTTCAATCATTCTTATCGCAACGGTTGTCGTTTGGTTCCTTCAAAGCTTTGATCTTCATTTTAACATGGTCAAGGATTCCTCGGAAAGTATTCTTGCGGCAATTTCGGGACTGCTTACTCCGATCTTTAAACCGCTCGGTTTGGGAGATTGGAGGATATGCACCGCACTTATCAGCGGCTTTATGGCAAAGGAAAGCGTTGTTTCAACAATGCAGGTTCTTTTCGGAAGCGGAATTGCAACGGTTCTTACTCCGCTTGCGGCGGCTTCGATGCTTGTTTTCAGCCTCCTCTATACGCCCTGTGTTGCGGCGATCGCTTCTGTAAAGCGTGAGCTTGGCTTCAAGTGGGCGGCAGGAGTTGTCATCTGGCAGTGCGTTGTTGCGTGGGTGGCATCGTTCCTGGTTTATTTTATAGGATCGGCGGTCGGATTGTAATGAATATCTGGGATTTTGTGGTAGGCGCGGTTCTTGTTCTTATAATTGCCGGCGCAATTATTGCAACGGTAAAAAGGAAGAAAAAGGGCGGCTGCTGCGGCGGAAGCTGCGGAGAATGCTCCTGCTGCAATGACAAAAACAAACATAAAAAATAATGCAAATAAGGGTTGTCATAACGGCAATCCTTATTTACTTTTTGTCGGTTTTTTGGTAGAATATTTTCAGAATGTTTTAGGGCAATGCCGTACAAATGAGGTAGCTATGAAAAAGATCGTTGCAGGAATTTTGGCGCACGTTGACGCAGGCAAAACAACACTCGCCGAGGCGATGCTGTATCGCACAGGCAAATTGAGAAAAATAGGTCGTGTCGATCACGGTGACACGGCTCTGGATACCCATACCCTTGAGCGTGAAAGAGGTATCACGATTTTTGCAAGTCAGGCGGTTTTTTCAACGGATAAAATTGAGGTTACACTGCTTGATACGCCCGGTCATGTTGATTTTTCCTCCGAAACGGAGCGCACGCTTTCGGTGCTTGATTACGCAATTCTTGTCATCAGCGGACTTGACGGTGCTCAGTCGCATACGCTGACCTTATGGAAGCTTTTGAAGCTTTATAACGTGCCGACGTTTGTTTTTGTGACTAAAATGGACTTTGCACGAAAGAGCCGCGAGGAGATAATCGAAAATCTCAATTCCGAGCTTGACGGCGAATTTGTCGATTTCTGCGATGAAGCCGCTATGGCTGAGAGCTTGGCTCTTTGCAGTGGAAGCCTGATGGAAAAATACCTCGGCGGCGAAACGATTGATGAAAAGGAAATTGCAAAAGCGGTTAAGATGCGGCAGGTTTTTCCGTGCTTCTTCGGATCGGGTTTGAAGCTTGACGGAATTGACGAATTTATCAGCGCGCTCGAAAAATATACGGTTGAACCCGAATATCCCGAAGCTTTCGGCGCAAAGGTTTTCAAGATCAGCCATGATCCGCAGGGAGTTAGACTGACTCACATCAAGGTAACGGGCGGCTCTGTCAAGGTGCGTGAGATGATCGGCGATGAAAAAATCAGCGGCATAAGACTTTATTCCGGCGCAAAATTCACAACGGCGGACGAGGTGAAGTCGGGCGAGATATGCGCCTTGACGGGTCTTGACAAAACGCGCAACGGTCAGGGCATCGGATTTGAAGCGGCAGGGGAGAAGCCTACGCTTGAGCCTGTCATGAATTATCGTGTGGTGCTTCCGCCGGAATGTGACGCGGACACGCTTTTGCCGAAGCTGCGTGAGCTTGAAGAGGAGGATCCGCAGCTTCATGTGACGTGGAACAGCCACCTTAAAGAAATTCATGTCGGACTTATGGGCGAGGTTCAGGCTGAGATACTCAAAAGCATTGTTGCCGAGCGGTTCGGTGTGAAAATAGATATTGATTCCGGCAGGGTAATGTATAAGGAAACGATAGAGAATACCGTTGAGGGTGTCGGTCACTATGAACCGCTGCGCCATTATGCGGAGGTTCATCTTATTATGGAGCCGTTGCCGAGGGGCGGCGGACTTGTGTTCAAAACGGATTGCAGCGAGGATACGCTTGACCGCAACTGGCAAAGGCTGATTCTTATGCACCTGGGTGAAAAACAGCATCTCGGCGTGCTGACGGGTTCGCCGATAACGGATATGAAGATTACCCTTGCGGCAGGCAGAGCGCATATCAAGCATACAGAGGGCGGTGACTTCCGCCAGGCAACCTACAGAGCGGTTCGACAGGGTCTTATGCAGGCGAAATCAAGGCTGCTTGAGCCGTATTTTTCGTTCCGCCTTGAGGTGCCGAGTGAGCAGATCGGCAGAGCGATCAATGACATCAGAATGAAATCGGGAAGCTTTGATTCCCCTGAGGAGAGCGGCGGAATGTCCGTTCTGAGAGGAAAGGCTCCAGTAACCGAGCTGAACGGCTATGCCTCCGAGGTGGCGGCTTATACGGGCGGCAGAGGACGTCTTTACTGCGAGAGTGCGGGCTACGATGACTGCCACAATGCAGAAAAGGTGATCGCGGAAATGAATTATAATCCCGAAGCGGATCTTGATAACACACCCGATTCCGTATTCTGCGCGCATGGCGGCGGTTTTGCGGTCAAATGGAATCGGGTAGGGGAGTATATGCACCTTGAAAGCTGTCTTGAAAAGGAGAAGCCCTATACTCCGCCCGTCAATCGGAGGAACCTCCATATTGACGATAAGGAGCTTGAAGCGATCATGGAGCGCGAATTCGGCAAGCCTAAGTATGAGCTTTACAGGACGACAGCGAGAAATGAGGAAGCAACGACAGACATTGAGCTGACAGAGCGCAAAAATTACGTTCTTGTAGACGGATACAATGTTATTTTTGCATGGGACGAGCTGAAAAGCCTTGCCGATACCGACCTCGGCGCGGCGAGGGAGCGGCTGATGGAAATTATGTGCAATTACAGCGCATACACGAAAAATAACGTAGTGCTGGTCTTTGACGCGTACAAGGTGCCGGGAAACAAGGGCGAAAGGTTCGACTTTCACAACATCCATGTTGTTTATACAAAAGAGAGGGAGCTGGGCGATGTTTATATCGAAAAGCTTATTTCCGAGATTGGCAAAAATGATCGCGTGAGGGTCGTTACATCGGATAATCTTATTCAGCTTTCAGCGGTTCGCTTCGGTGTTCTGAGAATGTCGGCGGCGGAATTTGAACGTGAGGTCGATTCGGTTCATGCAAAAATCGGCAAATTTCTCGATGAAATCAGAGAGAAAAATCCAAAGACAAAGATCGATGAAATTATATAATAAAAGCAGTGATGAAATGTGATCATCACTGCTTCTTGCTATTTAGTTTTGCTTCAAAAGGTCATAGACCGTTTGATATTTTTCCTGTGAATAATCCTTATCAAGGGGGAAGTCGGAATCTCCCGCGATCTCGATAACATCCGCCTGATTGCCCTTGAAAAACTTCTTGGCATAGGAATTGATCTGATAAAGCGCTTCCGCGTAAACATCCTCATCCTCAACCGTTGCAACGAGCGATTTCACGTCATCGCTCAGTGTGTCGCTTTCGGCAAGGTCGGAGTTTGAAAAAGCGATCAATCGAAGCGCAAGGCTTGCAGCCTTTGCCGATGAGCCTGCCGTGCCGATAGGCAGATTGTTTATGTCGGCAAAAATATCGCTGATCGTGTCTGTCTTTTTCGGAGCTTCGGTCGTCGTTTCTTCCTGAGGTTCGGTTGTCGTTTCTTTTTCGGTCGGTTCGGCTTGTGCCTGAGTTGTAGTGACCTCGGTTGTTGTCGGGTCGTTATTGCCGAACGGGAGAGAACAAGCGCTTAAAGAGGAAATTACAAGGGCGAACGCCGAAACGATCGCAAGAGTCTTAATTGCCTTTGCCATAATCAGTTTCCTTTCTGTCGTTTAATGACCTTGAGTCTTGAGAAGTCTTCACGTTCTTTTTCGTCAAGTGCGTCAGAAATAAACTTGACTGTCGATGTAAATTTCGGGATCATAACGTTGCTCAGAGCGTTGGTGCGCTTCTGAGTTTTTTTGATTGCATCGGCAAGACGCATGACGTTGCTTTCAATCTCGGCAAGCTGAACCGTGAGCCTTTTGACCTCTTCAAAGTTAATATATGCCTCGTCAAGCAGAGAATTGCTTGAATTAAGACCGTAGTAAAAATATCTGCGGCGTTCATCAAGTGTGATCTGCGGCAGTTCAACGCCCATAACACTGCGAACGGTCATATGAAGTCCCTTTTCAACAGGTATGCAGTCGGCAAAGGAGGAACAGTTTCCGAGAGATATCTGCGCCTGCTCAAGGGCGTAATACGCCTTGGCATATGCCGTGTTAATCTCGCTCTGAATGGTTGACGCCTTTTCGCTCATCGTCATGATCTCGCGGATAAGAATGTTTCTCTTTCTGTCCATGAGGTCGTAGCCGAGCTTGGCAAGCTCCAGCGACTTCTTCGTGGCAATGAGATTGTTTTTGGTCGGAAAAACCTTTGAACTCATCGACTGTTCTCCTTTCGTAAAGTTGGTGGGTTTATTTTGTATAATTGCGCCAGGATTATTAAACCAACGGATTTTAAGAATTCATAGAATTTATTCTCTTTTTGTAGGGGCGACCATCGGTCGTCCGCTTTTTATTTTCTGCAATCTTTAGCGGATGTGCAATGCACGTCCCTACAAAATCAAAGTCAGTTTTATTTGATCTAAAATTCTTATAAAGACTAAATGATGTGCAGTAATCTCGTGGCCTCCCTCTTGAGGGAGGTGGCACGACGGAGTCGTGACGGAAGGAGTTTAAGTCTGATAAAACTTTACTCCCTCAGTCAGCTGCGCT
>DNGF01000113.1:0-521 GCA_003486665.1 Oscillospiraceae bacterium | reverse complement strand
CTACCGCGCCGACACTGCGCTCCCCCGGAGGAGGAGCCCACGCTCATGGCAAATGTTAACAAACCCCTCAGTCACGGCAAGCTGTGACAGCTCCCCTACAGGGGCGCCGAGATAAGTTTATGCTGACTTTAAAGCATAATCCAGAAATTTACGTTACGTTTCAAGCCTCCCCTTGTTGCAAGGGGAGGTGTCGCCTGAGCGACGGAGGGGATAAAAATTAAAGTCAGATAAAACCTCACTCCCTCAGTCGGCTGAGCCGACAGCGTCTCGCTGCGGCTNNCTCCCCTACAGGGGAGCCAAGGGAAACTTGTTATTTACCCTTATAATACTTCTCAATCGTCTTGTCGTCAACACGGTCGAGGTCCTCACGGGGCAGCTCGGAGAGAAGCTCCCAACCGAGGTCGAGTGTTTTCTGAATCGAACGGTTTTCGTACGGCGACTGTGAAATAAACTTCGCTTCAAAGTCCTTGCCGAACTGCAAAAGACGCTTATCTGAAGCGGAAAGCTCATCCTCACCGATA
>DNGF01000266.1 GCA_003486665.1 Oscillospiraceae bacterium | reverse complement strand
GGTCAAAAAAGTTGTGAAATATGTCGAAAACAGATTCAGTCAAGGCGAGCGCCGTAATTTGTTCGGTGTTGCCTTAAAATTTATTTAAACAAGGAGAAGAGTTTGCATGGGCAATTATAATATAAGCGTGATTTTACCTCGTGTGACGGATGAGGATAAGCTCGTATGCTGGATGAACAACGTTTTTTCTCAGGATGCCGAGGTCGAGGCTTTGATTTGTGAAAAGATAGATCCCGAAAAGCTCAGTTCGCTTGAAGAGAGCGTTCTGGCAAGGGTCAAGGTGTTTCCGTCGCAGGATAAGGGGAACGCGGTCAAAAAGGCAATTTCGGACGCCGGGGGAGATTACATTCTTTTCTCCGATGTCGGCATAAGCTATTCCTCCGATGCCTTTGCCGCTATGCTCGCAAGGGGAGCGTGTACGTTTAACGGATCGGGAGTTGTCGGAAATTTATTTTCCGCCGATTACTGCTTTGATGAAATCGCATCGAAAAACGGGTATTTCTGCTGTATGATGAACACGGAAACGGTGCAGAAAAATCAAATTCTGCCCGTGAGCGGTACGTCCTTTTCTTTAATGAATATGATTGCCGATTACGCGAGATATGACGAAATAAAAACCATACATGAAACCCTGCTCAATATATCGGCTGTGCCGGAAGCATCTGCCGGCGCCGAGGATATTGCGAGTCTTGAAAGCTATTCGTGGCTTTTCTCGCAGACGGCAAGCGATAAGGTAACTCTCTTCTACATCCGAAACGTTATGGCGGTTTTCGGCTCATGCGAGCAAAAGGAAAGCTTCGAAATGCTCAGAAGCGTTCTGCTCCCGTTCATGGGCGACTATGCCGTGTGCGCGTGGTTCAAGGAGGTCTACGGCTGGGATGCCGAGCTGCTTAAGACCGATATCCGCATTGAGGATTTCCGCAGAATGGCAACGAATGTCGGCTATACCGAGATCGTTATGCCGCTGAAAGCCGAGGACGCGGTCACGAGCTTCTATTCGGGCAAATTCAGCGCCGCTGACCTTAAGAGGTGCATATTCGCGTATGTCTATTTCAAAGCCTATCGAATGAAGCCGGGCTTCTTCAGGGACAAGCTCTGCGAGCTTTGCAGGCGCAAGCTCGGAGGTGACTTCAATGGCTGAATACAGGGCAACGGTGATAGTGCCTGTTTACGATGTCGAAAAATACCTTGAGGACTGTATTCTATCTCTGACCGAACAGACCGTCGGCTTTGAAAACATCGAGGTCGTTCTTGTCAATGACGGCTCAACGGATAACAGCGAGGCGATCTGCAAAAGCTTTGCCGAAAAATATACGAATATCCGCTTTTATTCAAAGGAGAACGAGGGGCTTTCGAAAACAAGAAATTATGCGTTGGCAAGATCCAACGGAAAATACATTTTCTTTCTTGATTCGGACGACAGGCTCAGAAACGATACGATCAAATCGGTGACCGATTTTTTTGACACGGTGTATGATGAGGTTGACCTGGTGACATACAGAATCATTCACTATTTTAACGAGCGGCCCGTAATCGTTCATTACAGATACAGAACGCTGACCAAGACGGGCGTTTATGACCTTACAGATCCGAAAAACCGTTACATTACGCAGACGAACGTCAATATCTGCATCAAAAACAGGGGAGAGGATAATCTTCTGTTTGATACCACCGAGAATTTCAGACATGAGGACGAAAAATACTGCTGTGAGGTCCTGCGAGAAAAGATGAAGATCGGCTTCTGTGCCGAGGGCGAATACATCTACAACCGAGATAATGTTGACAGCATTGTTTCGACAAAATTTTTGCCCGAAAATATTTTTGATACCTCAATGGATTTTTATGAGCAGCTTTTCGAAAGCTTCGGCAGATTTGTTCCGACCTATTACCAGGGAATTGTATTTAACGATCTGCGCTGGAAGCTCAAGGACGGCAAGCTTTTGCCCGTTCATCTTGACGGTGAGGAGTGGGAAAAGGCGAATTTGCGTATTGACCGCCTGCTTGCGAAAATCGAGGAGGATACGATCGTTCTGCACCCGTCTGTTTCCGAGCAGCAGCTTTTCTACTGGCTTATGCGCCGCCCGAACAGCCATCCGATCGTTCTTTGCGGCAAGGATGAATTCGGCATCGTGTCGAACGGCAGAATGCTCTATTCAACGAAAAGGATCAGGCTCAATGTGAAAGACGGCAGAGCGAAGCTTATGTCGCCCGTGTTCTTCTTCCTGAAAAAAGGTCAGATAAAAATTTTTAACAATGAAAAGCAGATTGAATTCAGCTTTGAAAAAAACATGAAGAACACCGATATTACGGACTTTATGCCGAGCTTTGATATCGACGGACAGGCGGAAAACAACATAAAAGTAATCATCAATTCAAAAGAATACAAGTGCATATAAAAATAGGGGCTGTCGCATTCGGTGTTAAATGCGGCAGTCCCTTTTTGCCGATTGTGCGGCGTTGCCTTGAAATGAGATTTACTTGAAAGCGAGGTAAATATACGATACTCCGGCGGCGTTAAAATCGCTTGTCACGTTGCCGGAGGTCGTGCCGGAAATTTTGAATCCCGTTGAGGTCAGCGACAGTCCGAGAGAGCTGAGCGTTTCGTTTGCGGCTGCCATATAGCTTTTGCAGGTGCTTTTTGTGAAGTCAACGGAAACAGGCGGCTTGCCCGCAGCCATGAGTATAACAAGCTGCGGCTTGAAGCCGACGGAAACCGAGCGCGACGCTATGCCTGTGCCGATGTAAAAGCCTGCCTCAAAGGGTGAATTCCATTTTTCTTTATCCTCGGCGGTGACATGGATCTCACTGTTCCTGATGTGACTGCCGCAGAGAAGCTTTTTGTCGAGAAAGCTTGCGTAGTTTTCGTCGGTGCTTGCGGCAGGGCAGAAATCGGCATTCATCAAAAACCAACCGTTCATCACGAGTGCGTCCGTGTCGCGGTCGGAGGTGATATCCTCACAGCCCGACTTTTCAATATTAAGGTTCGTTCTGAATGTCAGCGCGTCCGCAATTCTTGTAAAAATGTCGTGGCACGCCTGACCGCCCTTGGAGAACGGAACGCAGATACTCAGATTCGCTTTTATCATCGCCGTGCGGCAGTATTCCTGTTTTTCAAGAACACCGTCATCGTTCGCGACAAATTTATCGGTGATTTCAATGCTGTCGATGCCGACGGCAACTATGGCTTTTTTCAGGGGAACAGCCTTGTTTATCGGAGGATATTCGACAAAAAATGTCAGATCCTTCATGTCGCTCTGCTTGCCGAGCCAATCAACAATGCGTATCGGAAGTGAAACTATGCTGTCCATCAATCAACCTCCACAATTTCTCGTATTATTGCCCAAATATAGACAACCTCATTTTTGAAATAAACCTTTTCGCATCGGTCAACGGTGTATTTTTTGCCGTTTGACTCAATGTGACAGTCTTCCGCCTGCGGATTGTGATCCGGCGGACCGATATAAAGATAATGTCCCTGACTGTTGAAGCCGATGACCGTATTTACACCGTTAAGATACATCTTGTTTTTATATCTCAGCGGCTGAATAAATGCGCCGAAAATCGGACTGCTCCAGCCGTCGTCGGTTTTGAGAGTTACCTCCTGACCGAATTTATCAAACATTGATTTAAGAGTCATTTTACATCACCTTTATCTGATTGAATGCAAAGCTGTCGTCCTTGCACAGCGGAATGATCTCCGCCATTTTCTTTTCATAAAAGGCTTCCGCCTTTGCAAGAATCTCTTCGTTGCTTTTATTATCCTGCTCGATGCTGACATCGCCCGCTTTAAAGCTTGTGATCTCGGATTCACTGTCGGAGAAAGTCTTTTTCAGCGCGAGCTTGTAGTAGGCAAGCCCTGCGGCGGCTGCAACAACGCGGTAATCGCGCCTGTCTGCATCGGGCTTCAGCTTAGACTCGATCTCTTTGACGCAGGAGCGGCATAAAGGAAGAATTTCTTCTTCCTTGTATGCCGTAATGTCCGTAAGCTCGCCGAGATAGTCCTTTACCTCCCAGCAGCTCATTCCGAATCCACCGTTGAGCCGCTGTCTGATCCTGTTTCGATCTTGGCAGGTGCAAGAGTCTTCACTGCGCCGGGAAGGATCTTTGCAAATCCGGTGATGGAAGTAATTGCGATCTGCTCAAGCTGACGGTCAACGAGCTTGCCGTAATCGGTTTCAATGTCGCCGACCTTGACCATTTCAAGCGCACAGCTCTTGTCAAGTCCGATCATCATGCCGGGGTCTGTGACATGGGACGACTTGATGAGATTTGCACCGAACGGGGTGATAAGCTTGCCTGTTCCGTGGAAATTGAGTCCTGCGGCGGCATCTCTGAACTCTGTCATCTTAAGCACCGTTGCTGTTACGGTCGGTGAAGCAAGGATCGTGTTAAGCTCGTAGGGAGCAAACTTGTTCCAGAAGTCGATGAGGTCATCGTATGTATATTCGTCTGCCGCAAGAGCGCAGACTTCGGCTTTGTTTTTACCTCCGTCGCCGTTGATGAGAACGTCAACCGCGTCAGCCATAAGGCTCTGGGCAAGGTATGAACCGATTCTCTTGAGTGCGATCGAAACAACGTCAAGGCGCTGGAAGCGAAGCACATCGTAAGAGGTGGTGATCAGCTTGCCTCTTTTCTTAAGGCGAATTGTTCTGTCGCTCACCTTAAAGTCGGCTGTTTCAAGTGTATCGCCCTCCTTGAAGACTTTCATCTCGGCGTTTGCCGATGTCATTTCGAGGTTCATTGCGCGGTAATCGAGCGAGTCAATATTTGTTGTTGCGGCAATGATATCGGGAAGAAAGCTTGCCTCGTCCATGCCGTAGCGCACCGCTCTTGAAACATACTCCGGGAAAAGCACCGCGGCGTCGCTTGTCTGGAAAAACTTGCCCACAACTGAGCTGTCGGCTCCCTGCGGCTTGATGCCGAAACGCTTAAGCTGACGCTGATATGCGTCGAGTCCCTCAAGCTCTGTTCCTCTGTAATTTTCCGAGGGGTCAATGCCCTCCAAAACCTGTGTAAAGCTGCGGCCTGTGCCGTACATTCCTTTTTCAAGTCTTAAATTATCAAAACCCATTTCGGATCCTCCTTAAAATTTAAATTCATTGTTTGTGTTTGTATTCTTCTCTTTCTTTGCTTTCAGCTGGGGAGCAAGGGGAATTACATCCTCCGCTTTCTTTCTGAATGCGTTTCTGATTTTAATAAGCTCGTCCGTTTCAACTCCCGAACACATCTTTTCAATGCTCTCGCCCGAAAGAGAGGGGACGGAAAGTACGGCATATTTTGTCGTTTCCTCCGTAAGAGCGCGGCGGTAAACGATACCGTCCTGCGCCTGCTTTTCAAGCTTTTTGATGTATTCGGAAAGCTGCTTTGATTCGGATTCCGTGAGCTTGACGGCATTGCCGTCCTTTATTGCCTTGATACAGTTTTCCATTTTTTCAATCTCCTTTGTGTAGCTTTTGGTAACTCCTGCGTTGACCTGAGCCGGTACGGCGACAAACGACCACTCATAGGCGTCGTTGATCTGTGAAAGCGTGCAGTAGCAGAGCTTGCCGTCATAGGTTTCGCCTTTGACATGGTGACACGGGTCATACCTCATGTCGCTGCCGCATACCGAGCAGGTGAAAGAATCGACGGCGCAGCTTACGCTTACCTCTTTCTTGATGCCTGCGTTTATGTCGCTGATAAGATCGGCGTTCTTTTCCGTAAGCGGCATATAGGCTCTCGCCTTGACGCATCTGTATTCCTCGCCGACCGAATTCTTTCTGTCGGGAATTGCGGTGCATTCCGCGCGGTAAATTCTTGCCGTCTGGTTTGAGCTTTTGGGGTCGTGATCAAAAATACCCGTCACACCCACGAAAAGCTCGGCAAGCTGAATGAGCGCCTCGTTTGAGAAGCGTTCGCCGTCGCGGTCAATGTCATTGTCGCAGAGAATCACGTTGAAGCAGTAAACCTCATCGGCGGAAAGCTCCTTGACCGTGTAGCGGTTTATCTGTTCAAGATCCTCGGCGGTCACTTCGCAGGGAGAAACGCTTGACTTAAATGCTTTGTTCAACTGATTTCAACTCCTGTTCAATCCTTTCACTCTGTGCGCGGTAAAGGCGTGCCTTTGCCAATTCAACCTCATCCTGAAGCGTGATGTCATCCCATTCAACGGAAAAGCTTTCATTCTTTCCGTTTGTAATCATCCAGAAGCGGCAGATTTTTTCAATAACGGGCGTGAGCAGTCGGCGGTAAGCCTCAAGCTCGCTCGTCAGCACATCTGCCTGCTGAGATGACATTCTCTCCGTTGACGACCAGCTCAGACTGAGCATAAACGGCGGAAGACCCGTCTTTGCAACGATCTGTTCAAGCATCTGGCGGACGGGAACCTCACTGTCAAGGATCTGATTGTCGGCTCCTATCGCCTTGATGCTGACATCGCCGACGGCAACAAAATCTCTGACCTGATTGCCGGGCTGCATAGCCTCACTCCATTCACGCGCGACCTGCTGCGCCCTGTCCTTGGCATATGCTCGGTCAACAACATCGTTCTGCGGCTTGTAGGTAACGGCGAATCTGACGTTGCCTACGCGCTCCCAGTTTATTCCGATCGTGTTGTAGATCTTCATAAGCACGTTGCTGACAAAGGGCAGACCCTTAAGAAGAGAGTTGCCCGTGAGCTGACCGGCTTCGGGATTGAGTACCGAGAGCAGAACAAGCTGAGGATAGGCTACAGGCTTCGATTCGGCAAGCTCGCGCACGCAGACGATGCTTGAAAAGCCGTCGTCGCCGCGCTTCAGCTCAATGTCGTCAATTGACGCATTGTAAAGAGCCTTAAAGCTGCCGCTTGAGTCGGTTATCATTTCGCCGACCGCCGTTCCGTAGGTCAGAAGCTGCTCAAAATAAGCGGACATAAAGGCGTTTATGCCCTGCTGACCCGAACCTACCCGAACCTCGGAGAGAAAGCGGCAAAGCTCCTTTTCGCACGCTTTGCTGCTGCATTCGACGTGGAAACCGCCCGTGAGCCTGATGATTTTGTAAATCGCGGTGTCAATGATCGGGATAGCTTCGCGAAGCTCGCGATAAAGACTGTTCTGCATCGTTGTGAGGGGCGTGTAGCTGTCAAGAAGACTGAAAGGATTTTTCTTGTAGGTTTGCGGTGCCGAAACCGCGGTTTTTGCAGCGGATAATTTCTTGAATATTCCCACTGAAATCCTCCTTTCTTTTTTGTGGAAGCAACCGCCGATTCTTTGAATAATCCCTCGGCGGCTGCGCGAGCGTTATCTTGAAACGCTCATGACGAAAAAATCATTTTCGGGCGCGTTCAGCGCTGTTGTGACGAAGTACCTTATATCGTCCATTGCATGGTCATTTTCCTTTCGCGGTGCGTCCCGAATCGCTTTGTCGTCCCACTTGTAAAGCGAAAATTCACGGAGAGTGTCCCTGCACTCCGGCGAAAAATAAATCAGCCGTTGCTTGAGGGCATCGGAAACCTGCCTGATTCCGTCAACAACATCATTCTTGGCAGGAATCACCGTGAATCGTCCTTTTCTGCGGATACATTGAATGAAGCTCGCCGCCGAGGGGTCAACGATGACCGCCTCGATATCGAGATCCCCGGCAAGCTTTTCAAGCTCTTCATAATGCTCGGCATCGGTTCGCTGCTCACCCTTTTTACGGGAGTCAAAATAATACTCGCGGATCCTGTACCATTTATGCTCATATTCGCCCCAAAGACCGAACGAACACGGATTGACCGTTCCGTAGTCGCAGGAGATGAAGAACCTTGTAAAAAATCCCGCTTCGGGGGGATTTACAACATGGATATCTTCGTTGAACATGGGATAAACAACACCCTGAGCCGCGACCCACTTACCCTCAACAAACCTCTTGTAAAAGGCGCCTGAGTACAGGCTTTCGTAACGCTGTATTATCTTTTTTGTCAGCGACGGATTGTCGTGCATCGTGAAGTGGAGGTAAAGACAGTTTTTCTTCTGCGCCTTGAGGATCCACTCGCGGTAGAACCAGTGCATCGGCCCCTCGGGGTTGCAGTTGAAC
>DNGF01000201.1:4067-6712 GCA_003486665.1 Oscillospiraceae bacterium | reverse complement strand
CCGTGCTTTTTCATGCTCTTCGACATTTTGAGGAACGGCTTTGAAAGCGAGATCGGGTAAAAAAGATAATTTCTGAGCCAGTCGCCGAGGCTGATATGCCACCTGTGCCAATACTCGGTGAGAGTTTTTGAAAAATACGGCCGTTTGAAATTCTCCGCCATTGTTATGCCCATAATCTCGGCAATTCCGCGGCAGATATCTATTCCGCCGGAGAAATCCGCATAGAGCTGAACGGCATACAATATGACTGTGAAAAGAATATATGTACCTGAAAATGCGCCGCTGTCGGCTGTGACGAGCTTTATGACCTTAACGGCTCTGTCGGCGATCAGAAGCTTTTTGAAAACGCCCCAGAGAATGAGCAATCCGCCGCTTTTGAAACGCTCATAGCTGAATTTTTTCGGCTCATAAAGCTGATGTGCAAGGTCGGAATAAATACCGATCGGGCCCTGAACGATCTGAGGGAAGAGCGAAACAAAAAGCGCCAGCTTCCCGAAGTTTTTCTCGGCGCTCACCTTTCCCCTGTAAACGTCGATCGCATATCCCATGCTCTGAAAGGTGTAGAACGAAATTCCGAGCGGAACAATGAAGCTGAATTGCGGCTCCGTGTAGTTCACTCCGAAAATGCCGAGCAGAGAATGAACCGTATCGGCACAAAAGCCGAAATATTTCAGAAAAGCCAGAATTCCGAAATTGAAGACCAGAACGGCGGCAAGAGCCAGCCTTTTGTTTTTTTGCGTTCTCGCTTTGAAGGCTTTCCTGCTCTCTTTCGTCAGCGTTTCCTTGTTGTCGAGCAAATACTGCTTGCTTTTCTCGGCTATCCGCCCGATCAGCAGTGCGCCGAAATATGTGGAAACGGTTGTAACGAGCATATAAACAACATACTTGTTACAGTTCAGAATATAGTAAACATAGCTTGCGGCAAGCAATACCGTCCACTGATATTTTTTTACAGGAAAAAGATAATATATCAAAATTGCCGCCGCGGCAAAGGCAAAAAATTCTGCTGAAATAATTCCCATTTAACTTCCTCTTTTAGAATAAAGTTTAATTAAAGCGCACACCTAAGCCGTGCGGTATTGCCTTAACAGTTCAGATTGTATGTGTCGTAAAAATCGCGGACAAGCCTTATGCCGTCCTTTTCGGAATACAGCATGATCCTCGGCATTGTGCGCGAGAGGAACAGAACCGTTCCCTCCGTTACCGTGTATGCGCCGCACCTGCCGAAAGCAAGAACATCGCCGATTTTAAGCTTTGGCAATTCGACCCTGCGGACAAGCAGATCGGCTGTTGTGCATAGGCTTCCGCAAAGAGTATAGCCGTTCTCATACGGTTTGTCACTGCCGAGGAGCGTAACGGGCGGCACCTGCATCGCCATTGTCTGACCGTAATATTTCAGGTGATTTATACCGCCGTCGCAGATAACGTAGTTCGTGCCGAGATTGTTTTTTATATCGGCAACCGAGGTGAGATATGTTCCGCACGAGGAAGCGAGGAATCTGCCCATCTCAACGGAAAGCGGATATTTTTTCGCAAAGCTGTTCAAAAGCTCTGCCGTTTCGCGGAGCGTTTCGCAGTCCTTTTCTTCATAGGGCGGAACAAAATAATCCGCCGCCATGCCGGGTCCGTATTCAACGTGGCTCGGAACATAACCGCATTCCGAATTAAGACGTTCGATGAATTCCTCTAATTTACCGATATCCTTTTCGATAACACCCGCGTTTTTCTTCTGCGTTCCCGAATAATAATGAAGTCCGATAAAATCGACTGCTTCGTATTTCTCTCTTTCGGAAATTATTCCGACAATGTCTTCGGGATCCATTCCGAACTGGTTTCCGCTTGTAAGGCGCAGGATAACCCTTACCCTCTTGCCTTTTTCAAGGCAAATCCGATTTATCAGCTCAGCGTGCAGCCGGCTCTCCGCAGTCAGAATTCCCGCGCCGCAGTCAACGGCACAGGCGATATCCTCCGCGCCCTTATTCACGCCGGAATAAATGATCGTTTCGGGCTTTATGCCGAGCTTACGGCAGATCGCCAGCTCGCCCGGACTGCAAACCTCGACCATGCTCAGCGATTCGGGCAGCTTGTGAAGCAGAAACGGGTTTGCCTTTATCGAATAGCAAAGCGGAATATTGCCGAGCGCGTTTTTTATCGCGTCGGCTTTGCGCTCAAATTCATCTGTATCAAAAATAAAGCTCGGCGTTCCGAATTCTTTCGCCGCCGACAAAAGTATTTCGTTATTCATATCATTCATTCTGAAGCTTCTCGATAAGCTCCATCATTCCCTCTATTGAATTGAAGTTGTCGGGAACAAGATCCTCAACATGGATCTCAACATCAAAGGCGTCGCTAAGCTCGCCGACAAGAGCAACGATGTCAAAGGACTCAAGAATTCCGTCCGTAATGAGCTGCTTCTCATTTTCAAAATCGACATCGGGTCTGAGCTCCTCAAGTATTTCCATAAGTTCTTCTTTCATTGTTTTTTCCTCCGTTTATTATTATAGTAATATCGCATAAACCGTGTGTGCGGTTCGTGGGCATGATCAAAAAGTGCCGAGAGCCAAGCGCCTTAATTCGCGCTGTATTGCTTCAGTAAAAACATATCAATTTTGCCGTTCGGCAGCCTCGGTATTTCCTCAAGCTTT
>DNGF01000201.1:0-4038 GCA_003486665.1 Oscillospiraceae bacterium | reverse complement strand
TGGGAAGATATTTTCTCAGTTCAACGGCGATCTCTTTCACCGTTGCATCTCCCGTATAAAAAAGCCATATGGTTTCCTTTTCTTTGTTATAAACAGCCGAGCATTCCTCAACTCCGTCAACCTTGGCAGCGTTCAGCTCAACCTCGTCAAGCTCGACCCGATGACCGAGGTGCTTAATCTGTCTGTCGGTTCTTCCGTGGAATTCAAGAATTCCGTCCCCGCGCATAACGCCTATATCGCCTGTTTTGTAAATCGTTTCGCGGTAAGCCTTGTTGAGCGGATTCTGAACAAAAGAAGCGGCGGTTCTTTCGGGGTCGTTATAATATCCGAGGGCAAGGATCGGTCCGCTTACGCAGATTTCGCCCTCCTCTCCCTGCTTTGTCGCCGTACCGTCCTCATTGAGAAGAAAAACCTTGTAATTCTTATACGGCAAGCCTATCGGCAGGACCGTATTTTCATCCGCTTTTTCCGTTACGACATAATAGGTGCAGGAAGCGGTGGCTTCCGTCGGTCCGTACTGATTGACAAACAACGCGTCGGGAAGATTCTCCTGCCACACCTTAAGGCACTTGCCCGGCATAACGGAGCCTGAGAAGCATATCTTTTTGAGATATTCGGGTCTGCCGTGTTCAAACGCTCCCAGTGAAACGGGAACGGTCAGCGCCGAAACGCTCCAGCCGACCGAGGTAACTCTCTTTTCGTTCATAAAGTCAAACAGCTTTGCGGGTGAAGAGAAGCAAACCTTCGGAATTATCACCGTTGAAGCGCCGCACAAAAGAGGGATGTAAATATCCCTGATCGCGGCGATGTAATCAAGCGGCGACTGATTGCCGAGAATGTCCGAAGCATTGATCCCCATGACCGAGGTATAAGCCTCAATATAACACATCAGGGAGTGATGAGAGGTCATTACGCCCTTGGGATTTCCCGTTGAACCCGATGTAAAAATTATATAAAGCGGATCGTTTTCTGTCGAAAAACGGCGGACTCTGCCGAGTTTTTCACAGTCGATATCATGACCGACCGCTTCCTCGATAAGAACGATTTTTTCCTCGTCGAAGCCGAGTTCTTTCACAAAATCACGGTTTTCGCCGTCAGTCAGTATAAGAGCCGGCGCAAGCGTATCCATTATCCTTTCAATGCGCGCACGCGGAAGCTTGCTGTCTATCGGAGCATAGGCGCATCCGCTGTAAACAACTCCGAGAAAGGCGGCAATCGTCAGTACGTTTCTTCCCGAAAAGACCGCAACGGGTTCTCCGCACGCGCCCCTTTCCAGAAGCGCGGAGCCGATTCTTTGTGCATGATCCTTTACCTGAGAAAAGGTCAGGGAATTCTCCCCGTCCGAGTAAGCAATTTTATTATCACATTTCTCCGCCGACTTTTCAAGCCATTCAAGAACATTTATTTCCATATTAAAGCCTCTTCCTTTAAAGATAACACGTTTAACTGCTCTAAATCATTGCATTGCGGTCAAACTTTTTCAACCGATGACAAAAAATCGTCAGCCGTCCTGTTCCAATACGAATATTTTTCAAGCTTTCTTTTATCCTCAAAAAAGCCCTTGGATTCAAGATATTTTCCGAAATACTCCGTTGCCTTTGATGCGCCGAAATAGTTGAGATGATCTCCCTTATCCCTTGTATCCCTTTTCCAGTCGATCGAAATTTCACTGCCGAGAGTGTTCATATCAACGTAATTGATTTCAAGCTCCGAAGCCAGATCCGAAACAGCGTTGTGTTTCGAATAATTCCAGTTTTTTGTACTCGGCACACTGACAAGCACAAGCTCGGCGCCGTTCTTTTTGCAATAGTCCCTGATCTTCGTCAGATATTTCAGGTTATCCTTCGGCACGGGTTCTCTGTCGCCGCACTGCTCCATATATCCGTCGGTATCGGCAGGACTGACCGTTGCATTGAACAGATATCCCTTGCTTCTTCTGTCGTAGGTTTTCACATCGTTGAGCCTCAGCTCCTTCGGCTGAAGCAGTTTCCAGCGATCATGGTATTTAAAAACCGAAAACAGTCCCTCCGCCTTGTTGAGGAACGCCTTTGTGCTTGTGACCTCACGGAAAATCGCGTTTGTTTCAAGCACGACCACCTTGGGATCCTGCTTTTTCATGCTCTTTGCGAGCAGCTCATACGAATAGCTCAGCACCTGATCCGAGGTTCCGCAGACATATGACGTTATGCCGTGTTCTTTCCATATCTGCAGCGGAATGAACGTGCTGTAGCACTCGCTGTCACCGAGGAAAAGCACATCGACAGTGTTTTTCTCTTCCGAAAGGATACCGTTTGTCAGCGGATCCTCAAGCGCATTGACGTTTTCCGATTTACCCGGCTTCATCAAAAACGAAAGACCCATCAAAATCGAAGCGAGTATTCCTATAAACGCAACCGCGCTTATTGTGTTTTTCAAAGTCTTGCTCATAATAATCCCTTTAAAAATCGGCATAGATCGGATCAACGGGCATATAGCCGATTCCGTAAGCGCCGAAAATTACAATATATATACAAAGCGCAAGCAAAACAGCCCAGCGGAAAGCAAGCTTTTTCTTCCTGAGTTCGGCTCTTACGCTTATTCCTTTCTCATTAAAAATACCGACCGCGAACACAACGGCGACCGTCAAGCCGACAATAAACAGATCGGCATAGTCAACTCCGAGCTTTACGAGAAGCTCTCGGTTCAGCGCTTCGAAGCCGAAATCCGTAACCATTTTTGAGAACATATTCATTCCGGCTCTGAGTCCCTTTGCGCGGAAGAACATCTCGCCGATCACAACGAGAATATCGCTTCTTATGATCTGCATGGCGCAATACGGCTTCGACCTTGAGTCAATATGAAGCCTTTCGTTTGCCGCGTTTACGGCAGGGGCAAAGATTCTGCCCGTCAGTATCAGCGCAAAGTGATACATTCCGAAGAAAATATAGCTCCATGCCGCGCCGTGCCAAAGACCGTTTGAAAACCAAACGCAGAACAGTGCAATTCCGCCCGCTATCAGCGGTCCGAAATGATTGCCGAGCTTCTTCCTTGCGGATTTTGTGAGCTTTTGCATCGGCTTCGCCATAGTTATCGGATAAAATACATAATCCTTAAACCACTCGCCGAGAGTGACGTGCCAGCGCTTCCAGAATTCCGAAATCGTCTTTGAAAAGAACGGACGTTTGAAATTCTCAGGCATTTCTATGCCGAAGATCTGCGCCATGCCTATAACCGCGTCCATCGAACCCGAAAAATCCATGTAGAGCTGAACGGTGTAGCAAACCGCCGCAAGCGCGATCACTCCGCCGCCGTATTCATTATAATTATCAAAAACATTCTCGATCAGCGGATTGAGTCGGTCGGCAACGACAATTTTCTTCATCATGCCGAAGAGTATGCGCTGAAGCCCGAATGTCAAGGAGTCAAAATTAATCTTCTCCGCTTTCCATATCTGATGGGCTGTCTGTGAATAGCGGCAGATCGGACCCTCAACGATCTGAGGGAAGAACGACAGCCAAAGAAGCAGCCGCAGAAAATTTCTGTCCGCTTTTGTTTTTCCTCTGTAAACGTCAACAAGGTACGACACCGCCTGCAGGGTGAAGAACGAAATTCCTATCGGCATGATAAACTTCGGAATGCTCATTCTCGCGTCAACATTCATCAGCGCAAGAAGCGAGTTTATATTTCCGGCGGCAAATGCTGAATATTTCAGCACAAGCAGTCCGCCGATATGAATACACACCGCAAGAGCGAGTACAAGGCGCAGCCGCACCGTGAATTGCTTCTTTACCCTTTTCTTTTCCTCTCTCTCAAGACCGCGGATCGCTTCTTTTTTTCTCTCTTCGAGCTTTTCGAGCCAAAGCCCGAAGCCGTAGATCGAAACCGCGGACAGGATGAGATATGCCGTCAGCTTTCCGCTGATCAGCCAGAAGAAGGCGCAGCTTTCAAAAAGCAGAACATAGCGGCGGATCCTTTGCGGCGAGATCCAATAAAGAAGTATTGCCGCAGGGAGGAACACAAACAGGTACTCAACGCTGAAAAACGATGTCATACCGGAAG
>DNGF01000167.1:4155-6817 GCA_003486665.1 Oscillospiraceae bacterium | reverse complement strand
GAAAAGAAGTGTATCAGATGAACAAAAGAATCTATCTATCCCCTCCGTGCATGAACGGAACGGAGATTGAATTTATTAATGAGGCATTTCAGACAAACTGGATCTCCCCCTTCGGTCCGAATCTTACAGGATTTGAAAAGGAAATGTGTGAATACGTCGGCTCAAAGTACAGCGTTGCGCTCTCTTCGGGTACCGGTGCAATACACATGGGACTAAAATATCTCGGCGTTGGCCGCGGGGATATTGTGTTCTGCTCCGATTTCACATTTTCGGGAAGCTGTAATCCTGTTGCTTACCTCGGAGCGGAGCTTGTATTTATTGATTCCGACTACGAGAGCTTCAACATGGATCCGAATGCCCTGAAAGCTGCTTTTGAAAAATATGACGCAATGGGCAGACTCCCGAAGGCGGTTATTGTTGTTGATCTTTACGGCAACAGTGCAAATTATGATAAGATTCTTCCTTTGTGCGAGAAATATAATGTTCCTGTTTTGGAGGACGCTGCCGAGGCTCTCGGTACTACATATAAGGGAAGAAAGTGCGGAACTTTCGGAAAAGTGAGCGCACTCTCTTTTAACGGAAATAAAATTGTGACGACTTCCGGCGGCGGAATGGCTCTTTCGGATGATCCCGACGCGATTGAAAAGATACACTTCTGGTCAAACCAGTCTAAGGAAAACGTCAATTATTATCTCCATAATGAAATCGGATACAATTACAGAATGTCCAATATATGTGCAGGCATCGGCAGAGGACAGCTTAAAAATATGGACGAAAGAATTGCGGCGAGAGTTCGCAACTATGAGTTCTATAAAAAAGCTTTTGCCGATCTTCCGGTAACGATGGCCCCGGTGCTTGAGGGCTGTCAGCCGAATTTCTGGCTCAGCGTTATAACAATAGATGAGGGCTGCAATGTTACACCGGACGATATAATTAAGGCTCTTGAGAACGATAACATAGAATCAAGACGTGCTTGGAACCCGATGCACAATCAGCCGATTTTCTCCGAGATGGATTTCATCAGCTGCAAGGAAGGCGAAAGCGTCGGCAACGATGTTTTCCGCCGCGGTATATGTATGCCGTCCGGAACGGCAATGACCGAGGAGGACCTCGAAAGAGTTGCTGCTGTCTTCAGAAGCGTTTTTGAAAATAAATAATTAACCCGGACAGGCTATCGGATTAAATAGCCTGTCTTCTTTAAGTAACCACCGGTTTAGCAAGGTTAAGTCGGCGGTTACTGAGGTTTTATATACTTTGTCACAGGGGTGATATTTTGGCAATTAAAAAGGATCACATCAGAAATTTTTCAATAATTGCTCATATTGACCACGGCAAGTCAACTCTTGCCGACCGTTTGCTTGAGCTGACGGAATCCGTTGCTGTCCGCGACATGACCGAACAGCTTCTTGATGATATGGATCTCGAAAGGGAGAGAGGCATAACCATTAAGGCTCACGCAGTTAAGCTTAATTATAAGGCAAAAGACGGAGAGGAATACGAACTCAATTTGATTGACACACCGGGTCACGTTGACTTCAACTATGAGGTTTCCCGTTCGCTTGCGGCGTGTGAGGGTGCATTGCTGATCGTTGACGCTTCGCAGGGCGTTGAAGCGCAGACGCTTGCCAATACTTACCTTGCGCTGGATCATGACCTTGAAATTGTTCCGATAATAAACAAGATTGATTTGCCGGCAGCAGATCCGGATCGCGTTGCCGAAGAGGTTGAGGAAGTTATAGGCCTTGACTGCTCCGATGCTCCGAGAGTTTCGGCAAAGACAGGCGAAAATGTTGAAGCGGTGCTTGAAAAAATTGTTTCCGATATTCCCGCCCCGCTTGATTCTGATGACGACAAGCCGCTTCGCGCACTTGTTTTTGATTCGGTATATGATAACTATAAGGGCGTTATTGTTTATGTCCGTGTTGTTGACGGAAAAATTAAAGCCGGCGACACGATGAGAATGATGGCAACGGGAGCTGAGTTTACCGTTGTCGAGGTCGGCTATATGAGGGCAACCTCCATGGAGCCGGCAAAGGAGCTTACTTCCGGCGAGGTTGGATATATAACGGCATCAATTAAAACAGTCGGCGATGCAAGAGTCGGCGACACGGTTACAACTGCGGAATATCCCGCCACAGAAGCTTTGCCGGGCTACAGAAAAGTTAATCCGATGGTTTTCTGCGGAGTTTATCCTGCCGACGGTGCGGATTATGAGGCGTTGCGTGATGCTCTGAGTAAGCTTCAGCTTAATGATGCTTCCCTCTCGTTTGAACCTGAAACATCGGGCGCTTTGGGATTCGGTTTTCGCTGCGGATTTCTCGGATTGCTTCATCTTGAGATAATTCAGGAGCGACTGGAAAGAGAATATGACCTTGATCTTGTTACCACTGTTCCGAGCGTTGTTTATAAAATTCATTTGACCGACGGTTCGGTTATTGAAATAGACAATCCGACCAAATATCCCGACCCTGCGTTTATCGACTACTGCGAAGAGCCGATTACCAATGCCAATATCTATGCTCCGAATGAGTATGTCGGTGCGATTATGGATCTTTGTCAGGAGCGCCGCGGAGTATTTAAAAACATGACATATGTTACTCCCGATCGAGTGGACATCGCTTATGATCTGCCGTTAAATGAAATTATTTATGATTTCTTTGAT
>DNGF01000167.1:0-4106 GCA_003486665.1 Oscillospiraceae bacterium | reverse complement strand
CTATGCTTCGTTTGATTATGAGATCGAGGGCTATGCACGTTCCAACCTTGTTAAGCTTGATGTTCTTCTTAACGGCGATATGATAGACGCGCTGTCATTCATTATCCACAGCGAAAAGGCTTACGGAAGAGCAAGGAAGATAGCCGAAAAGCTTAAGGACAACATTCCAAGGCAGATGTTCGAAATTCCCGTGCAGATCGCAGTCGGCGGAAAGGTTATTGCGCGTGAAACGATCAAAGCTATGCGAAAGGATGTCCTTGCCAAGTGCTATGGCGGCGATATTACAAGAAAAAAGAAGCTGCTTGAAAAGCAGAANNCTACGGCGGCGACATCACCCGAAAACGCAAGCTCCTCGAAAAGCAGAAAGAGGGCAAAAAGCGCATGAGGCAGTTCGGTACGGTCGAGGTTCCGCAGGAAGCCTTTATGTCAATTTTGAAACTTGACGAATAATATTAAAATAAGTGTTGCAAGTTGAATATAATTTGTGCTATAATGTAAAAGCAAATTTGTATAAATCAGTAAGGAGGTAAAGCATGGCTGCTGAAACTAAAGAAGTTCAGACCTCTCAGGCAGAGCCGGAGGAGCAGAAGGCTGCCAAGCGTAAGCTGCCCAAGGGCAGACGTTACGTCGGAAGTAGAGAAACTTTCACCTATGTTCTTTTCGATATCGCTCAGAGCTTCAATCTGGATCAGAACAAGACATATTACCTGACCGACGTTCTCGTCATCTCCTATTGGTGGCAGGCAATCATCAGCGTTGTTGTCAGCATCTGGGACATCATCAACGATTTGTTTCTTGCGTCTATTGTTGACCGTACAAACACGAGATTCGGTAAATTCAAACCGTATCTTATTATCTATGCTCTCCCCGGCACGATCATGGCAATGATTTTCTGGGGTATGCCCGTCATGTTCCCCGAAACATCGGGTACATATGTGCCTAAGATAATAACGTATTTCGTGCTGCAAATGCTGCAAAACCTGGCGACTTCGCTTTATGAGATTTCAAAAACAGGTATTATCGCTACAATTACACCCGACGTTTTCGACAGAACCCGTCTTATCAACCAGGCGAACCTGTTCTCAAGCCTTGTTGAGAACATTCCGAACCAGGTATGTACGGTTCTCATCGACCTTGTTAACCACAACAAGCTCAAAATTAAGATGACATCGTTGTTCGTTTACATGGGTGTCGGCACTGCGCTCGGCGCAGGCATCTTGGCTCTGTTCTTCTCCTTTAAGGTTAGAGAAAGAGTTCTTCAGTCGGTTGAAAAGCCGACATTCAAGGGCGCGGTCGGTTCGCTGTTCAAATCCCGTCCGCTTATGCTTTTGACAATTTCCGAGTTCCTCGGTCAGTTTGCCGTAGGAACAAATATCTCGCTGTATTATATCAGCGTTCTGAACGCCGGATCGGCTAAGCTGATCGTAGGTATTCCCGGAATGTTTGTTACATATGCTTCCTATGCTTATGTTGACAAGCTTCGTGAGAAGTTCTCAACGAGAACTTTGTGGGCGGTCGGTTCTCACTGGGGCGACTTCCTCTATCTCGGCGTTTACCTATTCGGTAGTATAAACAAGAATTATAAAAAGACGGTTCCGATGATTGCTGCATTCATGATGAGAGAAACTCTCTGGAACTTTGTTTACGCTATGCGTAAGGTTGTTCCGGAGGAAATCCGAAATGAGGCTATTGACTACGGTGAATGGCAGAATGGCTACCGCACAGAGGCTATGGCAGGCGTTGTTAAGGGTCTTGCAAGAAAACTTGTTGCAACCTTTACAAACGGCTTCAGCTCGGCTCTTCTCGGTATCATCGGTTACAAGCAGGGTCTTAAGCCGAAGCAGCAGAGTGACAGAACAGAAAGGCTTCTGTTTACAATGACAACTCTTCTTCCGGCAGTAACAGGACTTGTCGGTATCATTCCGAAGCTCTTCTACAACATTGACTCCGAAACAAGAGAAAGAATGTATAAGGAGCTTGCAATTCGTCGTGCCGAAACAGCAAAGGAGCTTAATAAGGCTCATGAGCTTGAAATGGCAGAGGCTGCTGCAGAACAGAAATAAATTATTATTGAACCGCTCGAAAGAGCGGTTCGTTCTTTATAAAACTTTATATAATTGTTATACT
The DNA here is from genome assembly GCA_003486665.1 of Oscillospiraceae bacterium. Taxonomy (GTDB): domain Bacteria; phylum Bacillota; class Clostridia; order Oscillospirales; family Acutalibacteraceae; genus CAG-488. Next base: position 1,979 of record DNGF01000167.1, on the reverse strand, counting down.
ATATATAATAAATATAAAAATAACCGCCAAACAAAAAGTTGACGGTTATTTTTCTTTGTATTCGGCGATGTCCTCTAAGCTGCAATTCAAAATGGAGCAAAGCAAGTCAAGCGTATGCGTGCTGATACTTTCTTTTTTATAGAAATAAAGGAAAAAGTAAAATATCTAAGTTAGAAAAGTATAGAGATTAACGAAAATTAACAAATTGTCAATCGTCATAAACCACAATATATGGGTGCGGTTTTTGTGCAGAACCGACTATATGGGAAAGTGTGGAAAATCCGAGCAAAAAATCCCCGAAAGCCTTGATACTGCTTGCTTTCGGGGTATATTTTTGCTGAAAAAATTTTTGAAAAAATTTAAAAAAATGCTTGCAATTGACAGTAAAGTGTGGTATTCTATTCAAGCATGCTATATTATTATGTAGTTTAGTGCGTAGATGTGCGTCGATGTGAGAGGTGGCGGCTCGTAGAAGTCGGGAATTCTCACGGAGTATGTCCGATTTAAAACCGGGCGTTTAAATAACTTACAGCACGGGCTTGCTATCCCTTAGCGGACCTGTGCGTGTATGTGCGTTTAAGACCTTAAATGCACTATCCCGGAAACTAACCCATTTCCGGTTTTTAAATGCAGAGGGTGGAAACACCCGGAAACGTTGCTAAAGTAGGTTTTAAACGTTGCCCGCCAAACTTTGTAAGGAGGCAAAATCATGGCAGTAAAGGGAAAAATCAGAATCAGATTGAAGGGCTATGACCACAATCTCGTTGATAAGGCAGCGGAGAAGATCGTTGAAACTGCTAAGCGCACAGGCGCTCAGGTTTCAGGTCCCGTTCCCCTTCCGACAGAGAAAGAGGTCGTTACGATCCTTCGTGCTGTTCACAAGTACAAGGACTCCAGAGAGCAGTTCGAACAGCGCACACACAAAAGGCTTATCGACATCATCAGACCGTCAGCTAAGACTGTTGACGCTTTGAGAGGTCTTGAGCTTCCTGCCGGCGTAGAAATCGAAATCAAGCTTTGATTTCACGCTAACAGGTCAAGTTGGCGCAGTTGCCAACCAATAACCTATAAGGAGGAAAACTTATATGAAAAAGGGTCTTATCGGAAAGAAAATCGGTATGACACAGATCTTCGACGAAAAGGGCAATGTAATTCCCGTAACAGTCGTTGAAGCAGGTCCGTGTGTAATCACACAGAAGAAGACGATCGAGAATGACGGCTACGAGGCTGTTCAGGTCGGCTTCGGTGACGTAAAGGCACAGAGAGTCAACAAGGCTATGAAGGGTCACTTCGCAAAGAACAACGTTGCGCCCAAGAAGGTACTTAAAGAGTTCTGTCTTGAGAACATTGCAGACGTTAACGTAGGCGACATCCTCAAGGCTGACGTGTTCGCAGCAGGCGACAAGGTTGACGTTATCGGCACAAGCAAGGGTCACGGAACAGCAGGTTCCATCAAGCGTTGGAATTTTGCAAGACTCAGAGAGTCACATGGTACAGGTCCCGTTGCAAGACACGCCGGTTCATTGGGTGCTTGTTCAACTCCTTCCCGTGTTTACAAGGGAAAGAAGCTTGCAGGTCACTACGGTGTAGACCGCACCACAGTTCAGAATTTAACTATTGCTAAGGTTGACGTTGAGAACAACCTCATCGCCGTTAAGGGCGCAATTCCGGGCCCGAAGGGCGGAATCGTTGTTATCGCCGATGCCAAGAAAGCGTAACGGAAGGAGTGTTAAGGTATGCCTAATGTATCAGTATTCGATATGAACGGTAAAAAGGTTTCCGATCTTGCTCTTGCAGAGTCTGTTTTCGGAATCGAGCCGAATACTTATGCTATGCACCTTTGCGTAGTTAACTATTTGGCAAATCAGCGTCAGGGCACACAGTCAACCCGTACACGCTCAGAGGTAAGCGGCGGCGGCAAGAAGCCGTGGAAGCAGAAGGGTACAGGTCGTGCACGTCAGGGTTCAACAAGAGCTCCT
>DNGF01000144.1 GCA_003486665.1 Oscillospiraceae bacterium | reverse complement strand
ACAGGCTTGCGGAGAGTATGTGTATTTCTTTGACAGCGATGATTTCTTCGCCGCTGACGGAATTGCCGAAATATATCAAAGGGCGGCAGAGCTTGATGCCGACATTATGCACAGCTCATTCATAACGCTCAATGAAAGCGACGGCTCCGAAAGCGTTATTCGTCCCGTTTTTGATATCGGCAAGGTTTACTCACACGCTGAGATGCAGAAGAAAGTTTGTGTTTCGACAACGGAACGTTCAACGATTTTTGTCTGGAGAAACATTTATAAAAGAAAGTTCCTGCAAGAGAACGATATATGGTTTGATGAAAACCTGCGAATGATAGAGGATTCTCCGTTTGACACTCTGGCATTTCTGAAAGCCGGGCGCTTTGCCGCGATTGATAAGCCGATTTACACATACAGGGTCAGAAATGACAGCCTGCAGAGGAAAAAATATATAAAAGACTATGACAGAATCATGGAATATCAATGGAAACTCAGAAGAAGATATTTCAAAGAAAATTCCGATAACGACAGCCTGTTTTATAAAGATTTTGCCGAGTTTATATTAAAAACAAATCTTATGATTCTTCTTTCCAATATATATCGCGGCGAAACGGACGATAAATACGCCCTGCTTAAACGCTTGGGCAATTCCGAGATGATTCGCACCTCTTTTGCCGATTATGACATTAACCGATTCAAGTCCAGATCGCTTGACTGGTGGGCAACTCTGTTTATAAAGAAAAAGCTGTATCTTTTGGCTCATATATTATGTAAAAGGGTTCTTTTCAAGCAGAACTGAGATAATCAATAAATCGTGCCTTTGACGGCGCGATTTATTTTTTTGCAAACCTTTTTGTGACAAAAAATTCGACAGGCAGGGGATATAATTTACCTGAGGTGGTGAGGATGACAGTCTATGCCGATGTGCTGGTCGTGGTAAATCTTTTTGTGAATTACGCGCTGCTTCTTTGCTCGTCGCTGATTCTCAGAAACAGGATTTCAAATCTCAGATTACTCGCCGGAGCGGCAATCGGCAGCGTTTACGGATTGGTGATCTTTCTGCCGGAAATTCCGATTTATTTCGAACTGCCGATGCGATTGGCGGTGAGCGCGGCGATAGTCCTTGCCTCGTTCGGCTATCGCAATTTCCGACGTTTTCTGCGCTGCTTTCTCACGTTTTTTGCCGTGACGTTTGCATTCGGCGGAATCATGCTTGTTATCTGGGTTACTGTCGCGCCGGTCGGCATGATCTACAACAACGGGACGGTGTATTTCGATATCAGTCTGTCTGTGCTTGCGGTGTCTACCGTTATCTGTTTTGCAATCGTGAGCCTGATATCAAAGCTGACGGCACGGAAAGCGCCGATCAATTCCGTCTACACCCTTTCGGTTACAAACGGCGAACGGAATATTTCGGGAGTCGCGCTTTGCGATACGGGCAACTCGCTCGTTGAAAGCTTCAGCGGCTATCCGGTAATTATCGGCGAATATGACACCTTGATCGGAATTATGCCGAAGAGCGTAATTGATTATTACGAGAATCCGTCCGAGTGTTCGGACGCGTCAAATCTTCGGCTGATAGTGTGCAAAACAGTTTCGGACGTTGGAATTTTACCGTCGTTCAGACCGACAAATGTGGAGATCACATCGCTCGGCAGGAAAATTAAAACAAATGAAGTTTATATCGCCGTGACAAAAAAACGACTCGGCGCAGGCGAATTTGATTTTATTTTCAATCCAAAAATATTTGACGGAGTGACCGACTATGAAGATAATAGAAAAAATAAAAAAGCTCCTGCTTCGTCTGAAACAGGAAAACACGATACATTATGTAAACGGACCCGAAACGCTTCCGCCGCCGCTGTCAAAGCAGGAGGAGCAGGCGGTGATGGAGGAAATATTAAAGGGTAACGACAGCGTTCGGGAAAAGCTGATAGTACACAATCTCAGGCTTGTGGTTTATATTGCGAAAAAATTTGAAAGCTCCGGAGTCGGAATCGAGGATCTGGTTTCGATTGGAACTATCGGACTGATCAAGGCGGTCAACACCTTCTGCCCTGAAAAAAATATAAAGCTTGCAACCTATGCTTCACGCTGTATTGAAAACGAGATATTGATGCACCTGAGAAAGACAGGCTCACAGAGAAATGAAATATCCATCGACGAACCGCTCAATGTGGATTGGGACGGAAACGAGCTTTTGCTTTCCGACATTCTCGGAAGCGATCCCGATATTATCAACCGCGACATTGAGCTTGAGGATGAAAAAAGCCTTCTTCTCAGGACGATCAATTCAATGGGCGAGCGCGAAAGAACAATAATGTCCATGCGCTTCGGATTGAACGGTCAGCGTGAATATACGCAGAAAGAGGTTGCGGATATTCTCGGAATTTCGCAAAGCTATATTTCAAGGCTTGAAAAGAAAATAATAGCTTCTTTGAAAAAAGAAATTGAGAAAGCAACCTTTGTTTAAGGCAATTTTGCACAAATTGCCCTAATGCAATCGGAATGATCCGGCTCTGCGCTTTTGCTTCAAAGCTTCATGAACTTAAAGCTGCCGTAAAAGCAGGTGTCGAGAAGCTCCGAGGGCAAATGAGTGTTCTCGCAGAATGCGGAGTAAAGCTCCCGGTCCGAATACACGGCGCCGATGCTTCGCGGAATGTTCAAAGAAGCCTGAATACGTCTGACTCTTTCGATAAGCCGATCAACCGAAAAAGAAACATCCTCCCCCGAACGGAAAAGACCGACCTGACGGGCAAGCTCTCCGAGCGCGTCGCAGCGGTTATGCTCAAGATAATCCGGTATGCAAATTGCCGCCGCAGTCTGCTTCTTTATGCCGAGCTTTGCGAAGAAAGACGTGACCTCATTGAGCATGGAATCAACGAGGTCACGTCTTTCTTCGCAAAGCTCGGCATAAAG
>DNGF01000043.1 GCA_003486665.1 Oscillospiraceae bacterium | reverse complement strand
AGTCGCTCACGCGCCAGCTTCCCCTCAAGGGGAAGCCTTGGTAAATCTCTTCTTATAGAATATGCTTATTTTAATGCAAATAAAGTCTAATAAATTGTACGATCATTTTCGACAACTTGAGAAAGCTTGTAACAGCTTCTGATTTTTTATAAAGGACTGTTGACAATGAAATATATAACGAAATATATTTCCGCACTTCTTTCCCTCATTCTCTGCTTCGTTTATACATATCCGGCAATGATCAGGCAGGTTCAGGAGAAGAAGCCGCTCGATATTCAGGAGCAGCTTGACCGTATTGAGCAGCTTGAAAAGGATTATAAAAGCGGCAATTACACTAAGGTCAACGAAAACTCATTTTGTGATTTCGACCTCAGTAAGGCGTGCGCCGACGGAGTTAAATACAACGAGGTTTCGTTTCTCGGCACTCACAACAGCTATCAGAAAGAGTGCGTTCCGGCAAGGCAGAAGCTTTTTCAGGACGCTTCGACCGTAACGTTCGGTCTTGTCAAAGCAGAAAAAGCAACCTTTTCCGCCGACTATCTGACCGATCAGCTCAATCTCGGTATCAGGAGCGTTGAGCTTGATGTTGAAACAGTTGTTACGGACGGTAAAATCAGCTTTGTCTGCTCCCATGCTCCTGTTCTCGATATGCCGACTCATTGCTACGATTTTGCGCTTGCACTGAAGGAAATAAAGCTTTGGTCCGATGCGAATCCGAATCATCTTCCCGTAACGATTATCATCGAGCCGAAAAAAGTATTTATCCCCGACAAAAATATGCACTACTTTACCTGCGGCTATGCTAACGAACTCGGCGAACAGGCAAAGGCAATATTCGGCGACACACTCATCACCCCTGCCGATATGATCGGAAAGCACTCCTCCTTTAAGGAAATGCGCGAAGCGGATGACTGGATGACGCTCAGCGAAACAAGAGGTCATGTTATGATTCTTCTGCACGACACAACCGTAACGGACAAATATATCGAGCAGGACACATCAATAAAAACGCAGGCGATGTTTCCGATGCTTCGCTACGACAGCCGCGACAAGGACTACGCCTCTTTCCTTTTGATAAACAAGGCTAAGGACATTCAGGTTCAGGCAGCGGAGGTTCTCGGCAAAAAGCTTGTTATCAGAACAAGATCCGACAACTTCGGCTCATATAAGGAATCGGATTCGCAGATCGCCCTTAACAGCGGCGCACAGATCGTTTCAACTGACTATCCGCCGAAAGCCGATATGTCAAAGGCTCAGCGCGTTGTAACGTTCAACGGCGGCTATACAGTCAGCATTGTAAAGTAAATATGACGCAAAAAGGTTGCACGGACAATTCCGAGCAACCTTTAATTTTTATGAGAAATTATTGAATTCCTTGGTATGGTAAGACCACATCCGAAAAAGTTTGCACAAACCTCTTGGCTCCACTGTAGGGGGGAGGCTTGGAGAATTTGCATAAACTAACAACGGCTCCAACAGAAAAAGCCCACATTTTAAAAGCAAAGATTTACACCGCACTGTACTTTTCCGAATAATATTTATATCTTTCTTCAAATTCTTCACTGTTGTGCTTAAAGTTACCGAGCGTTTCATGAAGATTGAGATTATGCTTCTCTGCGTCAATAACACAGCCAGCAATATTTGAACAATGGTCGGCAACACGTTCAAAGTTCGTCAGAATATCCGACCATACAAAGCCCATCTCTATGCTGCATTCACCGCTCCTCATTCGCTGAGCATGGCTCGTCCTCATGTTTTCTTTCATTTCGTCAATAACCTGCTCAAGCGGTTCCACATCGCTCGCTTTTGCGCGGTCATCGTTGATAAACGCCCCGACGGAAAGGTCAAGAATTTCATTAACCGCCGCAGATATGGTTGCAAAATCACTTGCCGCACGCTTTGAAAATGAAATGTCCTTTTCTTTCATTTCCTCAGCCGACTCAAGAATATTCACTGCGTGGTCGGAGATTCTTTCAAAATCACCGAGCAGTTTAAGAAGCATATTTGCCGCCTCACTGTCACTGTCGGAAAGCCGTTCCGATCCGATCTTGACAAGGTATGTTGCCAGCATATCTTCGTAGCGGTCACAGCGCTGTTCGTCTTTTCTGATATCCTCTGCAAGACTCGGATCGTATGCCGTGACTGCCGTTATACTGTTTTTGAGCGACTGCGCCGCGGCGCGTGCCATCTCAATTTCCTTTAAGCCGCACTGCTGAAGCGCAAGAGTCGGAGTAAAAAGAAGCCGTTCGTCAAGTTCGGCGTCTTTCTCGGTCGCTTCGGCATCGGGTATAAGCTTACACACTAGCTTTTCAAGGAATCCCGAAAGCGGCAGAAACAGCGCTGTATTAAGCACCTTAAAGCCGGCATTGATAATGGCAATGCTTACAAACGAAGCCGTTGAATCAAGAATCGCAGGCTTCAGCAAGATCTTTACAAACCAGAACACCGTTATCCATACAATTGATCCGATAAAATTTATCAGCAGATGAACCGCCGCGGCACGCTTGGCTTCTCTCTTTGTTCCGACTCCCGATATCATCGCCGTTATACACGTGCCGATTCCGTCACCCATTACAATCGGGATCGCCGCGCCGACAGAAACCTGTCCCGTAACGGTCAATGCCTGCAATATTCCGACCGATGCCGAGCTGGACTGGATCAGCGCCGTCAAAAGCGTACCAGCCAAGAGTCCCAAAAGAGGATTTTTGAACATCACAAAAAGCTGTTGAAATTTAGGAACCTCGGAAAGTCCCGAAACCGCGGATGACATTGTTTCCATACCGAACATCAGCACAGAGAAGCCGAGCAGGATCATTCCGCTGTCCTTCTTTTTCGAATCCTTCATAAAAAGATACAGCACGATTCCCACAAGGGCAAGCACCGGGGTAAATGAGCTTGGTTTAAGCAGTCTTATCCAAATATTATCGCTGCTTATTCCGCTGAGGGAAAGCACCCATCCCGTTACCGTTGTACCGACATTTGCGCCCATGATAACGTTGATAGCCTGTCTGAGCGTCATTAGCCCCGAATTAACGAAGCCGACAACCATGACCGTAGTCGCAGACGAACTCTGAATAACAGCAGTCACGCCCAGACCGGTCAGGAAGCCGGCTATTTTTTTTGATGTAAGCTTTTCGAGTGTGTTTCTGAGGCTTTCGCCCGCACGGCGTTCCAGTGCCTGACCCATAATGTTCATGCCGAACAGGAACAGACACAATCCGCCAATCATTGTCAATAAGTTAAAAATATCCATAAGCGTCACCGAAACAAAAGTTTAACGGTAATTATTATTTCCTTTTATTTAACCTCCACACCTATTTCATCGGAAATAATTCCGAATTTTCTGTCTTCAATATAGCTTGATGTGGTCGGAATAACGAAGCTGAATGCCGATGGTATAATTTCAAATGTACTGTCGGTAACAAGATCACATTCACCGTCAACATTTACCGAAGCCGGTAAATCGCTGTGAACCGTCATTTTCTTTCCTCTGACATATGTAGTTTCCGGCCATTTGAAGTGTCTGCCCTTTTTATAGTTTCCGATCTGTGTAATCAATCTTGAAATTTTCATCGCTCTGACAATCGAAAAATCAAGCAAGCCGTCATCGGGAACAGCGTACGGTGCCGCCTGATAACCGCCGCCGTAAAATCGGCTGTTGCCGCAGAAAGCGAATACGAAGTTATCCGTTATCGGCTCGCCGTCATCAATTGTGACGGTAAAACGGTTTGATGTTTTTGATTTAAGGCAATAGATAAGCGATGCCGTATATGCCGACTCACCCGTAAGCCACGGTATTTTTTTAAAATCCGACTGCTTGGAGCAGACCTCGGCGTCAAATCCCATTGAACACTGATTAACGGCAATCCTATCGCCGCATTTTATAGCGTCGATTTTTATTGCCGTACCGTCAATCTGCGCTCCGACATCAACGAACTGCTCTTTTGTTCCGAAAAGTCGGATAAAGTCATTACCCGAACCGAGCGGAATCGCCGCAAACTCCACATTGTCATATCCGTATATTGCATTTACAATGTCATATATTGTTCCGTCGCCGCCGCAGGCATAAAACCTGACGTTTTCTCCGCTTTCGCAGACATTTTTACAATAGTCATGCGTATCCTGTGAAGAGCTGCTGACATATATTTTATAATCAACGTCCCTCGCGGCAACCGCCTCTTTTATTTTGGGCATGATTACATCAAAGGCTTTTCCTTTTCCTGCATTCGGATTGATTATAAAAAGGTGCTTCATTTCAAAATACCTCCAAATACCAAAATCACTTGAAATACATAAACAGCTGACACTTAATCATACCGTTGTAAAGCTTTC
>DNGF01000084.1 GCA_003486665.1 Oscillospiraceae bacterium | reverse complement strand
CTTCATGACCTGCTCGTTGGCCATCTTGAAGTGCTTGGACTTGGAACCCCAGTAGCCCTTGGCCAGCTTCAGGGTAGCGTTTCTTCTCTTGCGCGTCATCATCGCGCCTTTAACACGTGCCATATTGTATAAGCCTCCTTAAAGCGTATCGTTGTAAATTATTTGTAGGGGATCATCTTGCGGATCGTGCTGGCAGTGGTCTTGTCAGCATAGCCGCCCTGACGCAGACGACGGGTACGCTTGGTGGGCTTCTTGGTCAGGATGTGGCTCTTGAAGGCCTTGGCGACCTTGACCTTACCGGACTTGGTCAGATTGAATCTCTTTTTGGAACCGCTGTGGGTTTTCAGCTTGGGCATAGTAGTTTCTCCTTTTCGTATTTGTAGTGGCGCTCAAAGTTACTTTCCCGCCTTGGGGGAAAGGAAGATCGACATGCTGCGGCCTTCCATTTTCGGCTCTTTATCCAGGTTGGCGACCTCGGCGACGGACTCTGCAAAGCGCACAAGAAGATCGCGGCCGATGTCCGTGTGTGCCATCTCGCGGCCGCGGAAGCGGACAGAGACCTTGACACGGTTGCCGTCGGCAATGAATTTCTGGGCGTTTTTGAGCTTGGTGTTAAAATCGCCCACGTCGATACCGGGGGACATGCGCACTTCCTTGATCTCGACGACATGCTGGTTCTTTCTGGCTTCCTTTTCGCGCTTGCCCTGTTCAAAGCGGAACTTGCCGTAGTCCATGATCTTACAAACAGGCGGCTTTGCCTGCGGTGCGATCTTAACAAGGTCTGTGTTCTTTTCATCTGCAAGACGCATAGCCTCTGCAATCGGCATAATGCCGAGCTGAGTTCCGTCCGAATCAATCACTCTGACTTCTTTGTCGCGGATCTCTTCGTTGATTTGAGTTTCTTTCGTAGCGATGTTCAAGCACCTCCAAATGCTCAATAATAAAATCAAAGCACGGATGGGAACGAACCTATCCGTGCGCATAAATCTGCAAGAAAACCCTTGAAAAATTATTGACCGCACGGACAAAACCGTTAAGGTGGGAACGAACCATTCCACTTTGTTGTGGGAGTATTCTACCACCCTATCCCGATTTTGTCAATAGCTTTTTTATCTTTTTTTGCCCGTTCTCAAAATTAATATATTATCATTCTGTAAATTTTGCAATACACAATTGAATTCTGTTTCATTTCGTGTTATTATTGTAAGGCAATATCGCACAAATAACATTACAAGTAAGGAGGAATTCCATTGGCAGAAGATAAAGAGAAATCCCTGACGGGTGAAGCACTGCCGACAGAACCCGAAGGAGCCTCTAAGGATTGGGACTGGGACGCAGCCGTTCCTCAGACCGACACAGGCAACATCAGTCTTGATGATTTGCAAGTCACAGAGGAAGCGCCTGCCGAATCTATAGAGGAAGAGAAAGAAGAGAACGCCAAGGAAGAGTCGGAAAACAATTCTGAATCCGACGATGACAACGGACTTTGCATAGTCTGCGGCAAGGAGAGAGGAAACAGCCCCAGCGACCTTTACTGCAACGCCTGCCGCGCTAAATTTTTGAGAACCAACTACGGTGTCGGACATATCATCCTTGCTTTTGTAATGGTCATTGTCGCAGCACTCGGCTATTTTGTTGCCACCTCAACAGTGACAGTATCCGCAAAGCTCCGCGAGGCAGAGCAGTGCATTTCCGAAAGGAGATATAACGACGCCCTCAACCTTTGCAGCGATGCGTTTGACGCAACCGATAAGCTTAACAGCGGTGTAAATGCTGTCATAAAGAGCATTAATTCGAATGCCGCCAATCAGGACTGGTTCACGGAGGGCGAAAAAGCCACCCATCTTATACTTGAAACCTATATCCACAGAATGACCGTCAACGCTTCCGACCGTCAGACCTTTATTGATGCGGTTGACAAGTATTATGCCGACGGCGAGCTTGATCAGCCGAGGAATGCGGACATCAAGAAGCTTTACAATGTGATCAAGTCCGTTGATACCATTGCAACATCACTTGACGAGAAAATGAAACAAGAACTTGTTGTTGCAAAAGAAGACGGAACCTATGATGTCAAGTATGACGACGGTATTAAATACTTAGATTCTTTAGAAACAGAATCCGATATTCAAAAGGGTCTTATTGATTACTACAAGTCCTTGCTCGCCTATTATGCAAGCAAAGACAGCAAGATCGCTCTCGGATTTCTTGATAACGCATACACAAAATCGGGAGAATACGGATATCTGTATCTTCAGGATTACATGGGAATGGCATGGCAGTATGAGGAATACGACAAGGTTCTTGAGCTTGCAAAAATCGCAACGGATCTGAACGTTAACGACACATCGGCATACTACTATTCCGTAAAGGTTTATATCGAGAAAAACGATCTTGACGCTGCAAATAAGATGTGTGAGGAAATGTTCAAGGCAAACCCGGACGGACTTGATTATTACAGCACAAAGGCTGAGGTCCTCCGCCGTCAAAACAAGCTCGACGAAGCGATCGAAATTTGCCGCAAGGGTATAGTTGCGGGTTCGGATTCCGAAATCTACCGTCAGCAGGCTATAGCATACCTCCTCAAGAGTGATAAGGAAAATGCGCTTGAGGCTATCAAGCAGTCATACGAAATTGCTACTCAGAATCAGCAGCTTTCAATCCAGACAGCAAACACCGTTGCACTCATCTGCTTCATCTGTGATGACACAAAGACCTACGAAGAGGTTGAGGCGATGTTCAAGCAGAGTTCAATGGAACTCAGCGACTCTGTTAAGAAGTGTATCAAGGGCGATATTACCTTTGAAGACATATTCATGAAAGGATCAGGTGATATATCATGACAGCAATTTATGTAATTACAAAGTATATCACCGTTATCGGCTCGATTCTCAAAGGCTTCTGGGAGCATCTTTTCTGCCGCATTCTCGGCGTTCCGGTTTCTGACGCCCGTTATCTTCAGGCAACGGAGCTGTGCGGTCACGTTGAGCATGACTTCACAAAGACGAAGGCAGTTACGTTCTTCATCAACTATCTTCCGGGCATGATGAACCGTCTTTTCGGTTACGGAATGGTTGTCGGCGGATATCTCGGTCTTTTCTACATGAAAGCCGGCAAGGATACGATCGCTTTCTGGTTCTGCGTTGCACTCTATTATATCGGTGTTTCGCTGATGTGCAACAACGCTCCGCTTTATGAGGACGCTCTCAACAACTGGGATCTTCTCTACGGCAAGGGACAGAAAACAAACATCTTCGCAAAGATTTTCGCTTTCATTCCGTCCGTTTACTTCATCGTTTCGGCATGGCTTGAGAAGAACGGCTTGGGACTCCTTGTTTGGATTGCATTGACCCTCGTTGGAATTTTCGTACTTTAATTATATACTGTAACACTTCGGTCGTGCTTGACACAGACCTGATACCGAACAACAAAAGCCATAATCCGCATTGCCGTTTAAGACAATCGTGAATTATGGCTTTTATTCTGTTCGATTATTTCGGAAGCTTTTTCTGCTCCTCATATATTTTTTAAAAATTCAATCATTCTTCAATCTTTTATAGTATAATTATAATCAGCGGAGGTGTGACTATGAGAATTTTACTTGTTGAGGACGAAAAGAGAATGGCACAGGCATTGTGTGAAATTCTGCGTCTTGAAAAATACGAGGTTGACCATTACGCCGACGGAACGGACGGATTGGCGGCAATTGAAAGCGACTTGTACGACATTATAATTTTGGATGTAATGCTTCCCGGCATGAACGGATATGAAATAGCAAAAGAAGCAAGACGCTGCGGAATCCGCACACCGATTCTGATGCTCACGGCAAAGGCAGAGCTTGACGACAAAGTTACCGGTCTTGACAGCGGAGCCGATGACTACTTAACAAAACCGTTCATGACAAAAGAGCTTTTGGCACGTCTGCGCGCTCTCGGCAGACGAAATATCAACACACCGGACGGAACTCTGAGCTTCGGTGATATTTCACTTGACACAAGCACATTGACCTTGTCGTGTGTTACCAACGGGCAAAGCGTCCGTTTGAGTGAAAAGGAATACCATATCCTTGAATACCTTATCTCAAACAGCGGACGTATTCTCACACGCGAACAGCTTGCCGTAAAAATCTGGGGCTATGAGAGCGACGCGGAATACAACAACGTCGAGGTGTATATGTCGTTTACCCGCAAAAAACTCGCTTTTGTCGGAGCAAAATCCGAAATCAAGGCCGTGCGCGGAGTAGGCTATGAATTGAGGTGTGACGATGTTTAAAAAATCAAGAAGAAAAATCGTAGCCGCCATAATGTCGGTATTGGTTATTCTGTGGGTCGGAACACTCGGTATAATCTATATTTCCAGCTATATTGAAATGACAAGACAAAACGAAAATATGCTCAAGGCACACGCCGATATGTATAGTATATCTCAATCCGAGGACAAGACACCGCCTAAAATGCCGATGCCCGATAAGGGCGATCACGGATTTGAGCCGGAATTTACGGATTCTCCGAGATTCAAGCTTACAACGTTTTACACCGTTGCCATTTCCGACAGCGGAGAAACTCTTGAAATAAAGAACGGCGCGTCAACGGTATATTCGGACAGCGATCTGGAATCGCTCGCCTCCGATATTATAAAGAACGGCAAGGATCACGGTACAAAGCAGAACCTTGCTTTTTACAAAACGGACAAGGGCGATTACACGCTTGTCACATTTATGGACAACACCGTTGTCAACGAGAATGCAATAACCCTGTTCCGCTATACGCTGATCTTTGGCGGAGCCGCACTTGTTTTATTCTTCTTTCTGTCCGTTTTTCTTGCCAAAAAAATTGTAAGTCCGCTCGAAGAAAGCTACAGCAAACAGAAGCAATTCATTTCCGATGCAGGACATGAGCTGAAAACTCCTGTGTCCGTAGTCAGTGCAAATGCCGAATTGCTTTCAAGAGAAATCGGTGAAAACCAATGGCTTTCAAATATAAAATATGAAAACGAACGGATGGGAATGCTTGTCACTCAGCTTCTTGAGCTTGCCAGAACCGAGAATGTTGCTCCGCAGACGGAGCATATGGATTTCAGCCGTCTGGTTGAGGGCGAGGTTCTTCCGTTTGAGAGTGTCGCCTTTGAAAAAGGAATTGTCCTCAGCAGCAGTATTACACCGAAAATTGAGGTTGACGGCAACAGCCCGCAGCTTAAGCAGCTTGTATCAATACTGATCGACAACGCCATTCGCCACAGCAAGGACTCCGGCGAGGTATACCTGAATTTGTCCGCAGAACACGGGAATGCGGTTCTCTCTGTCGTGAATAAAGGCGATGAGATTCCGAAGGAACAGCGCGATCGAATTTTTGAGCGTTTTTACCGTGTGGATACCGTTCGCAACGGAGAGGACAAGCATTACGGTCTTGGGCTTGCAATTGCCAAGGCGATCGTTACCTCTCATAAAGGAAATATCGCCGTAAATTGCTATGACGGGCTGGTCGAATTCAAAGTAAAAATACCAAAGGTTTAAAGACAATACCTTTTAAATTGAGGCGTACGGTATTGCAAAAAAAAATTTAAAAAATTTCAATAAAACTTCAATCTACCTCCTGTATGATGATGACATCAAATACAGGAGGTTTTTATTATATCTTCTGAGAAAGGAGCATGATTATGAAATACCGACATGAATGGAAGCACGAGATCTGCCTCGGCGATATGACTGCTCTTCGTCAGCGTTTGTCAGCCGTTATGCAGAGCGATCCGCACGCAATAAACGGCAAATACTTTATCAGGAGTCTGTATTTTGACAATGCGTCGGATAAGGCGCTGCGCGAGAAGCTTGACGGTGTAAATATCCGTGAGAAATTTCGTATCAGACTTTATAACGGCGACAGCTCTGTGATTAAGCTGGAAAAGAAAACTAAAGTAAACGGTCTTTGTTCCAAAGAAAGCGTTTTTCTTTCCGAGAAGCAGGCAAGATCAATCGTTGACGGCAACTGCGAATGGATGGCAGAAAGCGGAGTTCCCCTGATCGAAGAGCTTTACAGTAAGCAGAAAAGCGTAGGACTGATGCCGAAAACGATAGTAGATTATGAAAGAGAGCCGTTTGTATTTGCTCCGGGCAATGTCCGAGTTACACTCGACTATAATATTCGCACCGGAATCACCTGTACGGATTTTCTGAATCCCGATTGCGTTACCGTACCTGCCGGGGACAGAGTAATTATTCTTGAGGTCAAGTGGGATGATTTTCTCCCCGACATTATCCGCGATGCGGTTCAGCTTCCCGATTGCAGATCATCGGCATTTTCCAAATACGCCGTATGCAGAATATACGGTTAAACCAAAAAGAAAAGGAGTAACAATTATGACATTCAACGACATTTTTAAATCAAGCTTTCTGGAAAATATCACAAGCGTAAGTATCCTCGATATGGCAATTGCCCTGGCGCTTGCCTTCGGTTTAGGATTATTTATCTTCGCGTTTACAAAAAGACCTATCAGGGCGTTATGTATTCTTCAAGCTTCGGAACAACGCTTGTTGCGCTTACAATGATAACGACGGTTGTCATCTTAGCCGTAACCTCAAACGTTGTTCTTTCCCTCGGCATGGTCGGCGCGCTCTCAATTGTCCGTTTCCGCACCGCAATAAAGGAACCGCTTGACATTGCGTTTCTTTTCTGGTCAATCGCTGTCGGCATTGTTCTTGCAGCCGGAATGATCCCCCTTGCTGTCGGCGGAAGTGTTATCATCGGTGCAATTCTTCTTATCTTTGTCAACAAGAAATCTCATTGCAACCCATATATTGCGGTTATTTCCTGCACAGATTCAATGACGGAGAAAAAGGCGCTCGACTTTCTTAACTCCAAGGTTAAAAAGTGTGTGATAAAAAGCAAGAGCGTTTCCGACGGCCGAATCGAGCTTAATCTTGAAATAAGAATGACAGACGACAACACCGACTTCATAAACGAGCTGAGCGCTATTGCAGGCGTTAACAGTGCGGTTCTTGTAAGCTACAACGGCGAATACATGGGATAAGGAGGGGCAAGTATGTCAACACATAAGCATTTTAACAGAATTTGCTGTGTTGTTCTGTGCTTAACGCTTGTTCTGACTGTACTTTTTATGAATGCGGAGAAATTCGGCATTCAAAAAACCTCAACTGTGATGGGTTATGAAAAAAAGCTTTTTGATACGTCAAAGGTTCATTCAATAAATATTATAATGGATGACTGGGACGACTTCACGGCAAACTGCCAAAGCGAAGAGTATTACAGCTGTACGGTTGTGATTGATAATGAGGCTTATAAAAACGTTGCGATCCGCGGCAAGGGCAACACATCGCTGACTCAGGTTGCATCGTACGGTAATAACCGATACAGCTTTAAAATTGAATTTGACCATTATGACAGCTCAAAAAGCTATTACGGTCTTGACAAGCTGTGCCTTAACAACATCATTCAGGACAACACCTACATGAAAGATTATCTCTCATACACCATGATGAACTATATGGGAGTCGCTTCTCCCCTTTGCAGTTATGCTTATATCACCGTAAACGGAGAGGACTGGGGTTTATATCTTGCAGTCGAGGGAATTGAGGAATCGTTCCTGCAAAGAAATTACGGTAAGAATTACGGCGAGCTTTACAAGCCGGACAGTCAGAATATGGGCGGCGGCAGAGGCAACGGAGAAGGGTTTGACATGGATAAATTCATAAATAACTCCGATACCGAGAATACAGGCACGTCTGCCAATACGCAGAATAACGGGCAAAGCAGCACCGATTCACCGCCGCAGCCGCCGAACGGAAACGGTCAAACGGCAGACAGCGGCGAAACAGCAACCGGGAATTTTCCAAACAATATGACACCTCCGAGCGGCGGCAATCCTCCTGACGGCATGACTCCGCCGTCAGGGTTCGGAAACAACACAGATGAAGCCTCTGCGGGAAGCGAATCCGATAATTCATCAGACAATTCGGCGCAGGAGAAAAATAATGCTCCGTCAGGAGGAAAAGCTCCGGAAAACGGCGGTGGAATGACCAACGGAAGCGATGTTGTTCTGCTTAAATATATTGACGATAATATCAGCAGCTATTCCAATATTTTTGATAATGCCAAGACAGACGCTTCCGACAGCGACAAAAATCGACTGATTTCCGCATTAAAAAAGCTGTCATCCAATGAGGATCTTGACAGCACCGTTGACGTTGAAAAAGTCATTAAATATTTTGTAGTGCATAATTTTGTTCTGAACTTCGACAGCTATACAGGCTCAATGATACACAACTACTATCTTTATGAAAATGACGGTCAAATGCAGATGATTCCGTGGGACTACAATCTTGCGTTCGGCGGTTTTCAATCCATGGGCGGAGCGGCAAGCCTCATAAATTACCCGATTGATTCTCCCGTTTCAGGCGGAAATGTCGAGGACAGACCGATGATCGCATGGATTTTTGCAAGCGATGAATACACCGAGCTTTACCACAAATATTTTTCGGAATTCATCAGCAAATACTTTGACAGCGGATATTTTGAAGAGCTTATTGACAGTGTAAAAGCCATGATCTCACCCTATGTTGAAAAGGATCCGACAAAATTCTGCACATACGATGAATTTGAAAAAGGCATTGATACGCTCAAAGAGTTTTGTCTGCTCAGAGCCGAAAGCGTCAGCTGTCAGCTTGACGGTACGATCGGTTCAACGTCCGACACCCAAAAAGCAGACACACTGATTGATGCAGGCGATATACAAATAAGCGACATGGGATCAATGAACAATACAATGGGCAGCGGCAATTTCGATAAAAATGCTCAAGAACCCCCAACGGACGGTCAAGACAACACGGATTCTAACTCGGAAAAGCCGTCAAAACCTGAGTCCGAAACAGATACAAGCTCACAGGACAATACTCTTTCGCAAAAAACTGACGGTCAAATGCAGGAAAACGCTATGAAAAAACCTCCCGACAGAAACGAAACAACGGAATCGCAAGACGAGGCAAGCAAAAGTAATTCCGACAATCCGAAGCAAAAGCCCGACAGCAAAGGAGATCCGAATAATCAAACACAAAACGGATCGCAATCGACAGTTTCAAAGGAATCCCTGATTACAGCCGGAGCGAGTGCCGCCGCGCTTACACTCGGTATTGTATTTGCACTCGTTTTTAAACGCAGAAGAAATTAACGTCGGATATTTCTTCCCTCTAAAAACCTTTCCGCAATTTATATCGTTTTATAACGGCGTATCGACAGCAGCCGCTATCACGAAAAAATAACCAACGGATTTTAAATTAATATTGAAATTAAATCCATTACAAAAGACCTGCCGCTTATCCTTTGAAGATTTGCGACAGGTCTTTTGCATTAGGTAATATAATATGGAGGTTTATTTCTCAATCAAGGCGCTTCTTTCGGCACCGACGGAAATATATTTGATTTTACAGCCGACATTCTTTTCAATGTATTCAACATACTTGCGTGCATTCTCCGGAAGCTCCGAGTATGAGCGGCAGTTTGAAATATCCTCTTTCCAGCCGTCAAGATACTTATAGACGGGCATTGCCTTGTTCAGCACCTTGCCGGACGGGAAGCTGTCGATAATCTTTCCGTCATATTCATATGCAACGCAGACGGGAATCTTGTCCATATATGAAAGCACGTCAAGCTTGGTCAGTGCGATATAGGTTGCGTTCTGGACTCTTACGCCGTATTTTGAAGCAACGATATCGAATCCGCCGACTCTTCTCGGTCTGCCGGTGGCGGCGCCGTATTCATTACCCGCCTTACGAAGCTCCTCCGCTTCCCCACCGAAAAGCTCACAGGCGAACGGACCCTCGCCGACGCAAGTTGAATAAGCCTTCATAATACCGATACATTCGTCAAGCTTGCACTGCGGGATACCGGCGCCTATCGTGGAAAATGCGGAAATGCTGTTTGAAGATGAAGTATATGGATAAATGCCGAAGTCGATATCTCTCATTGCGCCGAGCTGAGCTTCAAAAAGGATGTTCCTGTTCTCATTTGCGGCATTTGTAAGGTATTCCGAAGTATCGCAGATATACGGAAGCAGCGGTTCGCCGTAGGTTTTAAGCCAATTATACATCTCCTCGGCATTGATCGGTTCGTGATGATATCCGCCGACAATTACGAGGTTTTTCCACTCAACAATATCATAAAGATGCTCCTTGATACCGTCAAGATCAAAGAGATCACCCATACGGATGGTTTTCTTCATGTATTTATCCGAATAAACAGGACCTATTCCTCGTCTTGTCGAGCCGAACTTTTTATCCGAAAGTCTGTCCTCCTCAAGGCAGTCCTGCAAGCGGTGATACGGCATACAAATCGTTGCACGGTCACTGATTTTGAGGTTTTCGGGAGAAATCTTGATTCCGCCATCACGCAGCTTGCCGATCTCATTGACAAGGTGTTCAATATCAATTACCATTCCCGTTCCGAGAACATTTACCGTACCGTCCTGAAGAATTCCCGACGGCAAAAGATTGAGAATAAATTTGCCCTTGTCATTTACAACGGTATGGCCTGCATTGTTGCCGCCCTGATATCTTGAAACTACATCGTATTTCGGTGCGAGATAATCGACAATTCGACCTTTACCCTCGTCGCCCCAGTTAATTCCTACAACTGCCGAAAGCATATTGATCTTCTCCTTTGATTATTTGTTTTCCTCATCAACGGTTGCCTGAACCCTTGTCGGCAAACCGTAAAGGCTGATAAATCCTGTTGCGTCTGACTGGCGGTATTCTCCGCCTGCATCAAACGTCGCAATATCCTCACGATAGAGTGAATACGGCGACCAAACGCCCGCGTTTATGATGTTGCCCTTATAGAGTCTGAGCCGAACCTTACCCGTAACATTCTGCTGAGTATCCTCAACGAAAGCAGAGAGCGCATGGCGAAGCGGAGTGAACCATTTTCCGTCATAAACAAGCTCGCCGAAGGTGACCGCAAGCTCCTTCTTCTTATGGAGCGTATCTCTGTCAAGGACAAGCGTTTCAAGAACCTCATGCGCACGATAGAGAATCGTTCCGCCCGGAGTTTCATAAACACCCCTCGACTTCATACCTACAAGACGGTTTTCAACAACATCATAAAGACCGATTCCGTTTTTGCCGCCGATTTGGTTCAATTCCTTGATAATCTCGGATGCCTTTTCTTTCTTGCCGTTCAGCTTAACGGGAACGCCCTTTTCAAACTCAATTTCGACATATTCCGACTTGTTCGGAGCCTGAGTCGGAGAAACGCCAAGCTCAAGGAAGCCGTATTTTTCGTACTGCGGCTCGTTTGACGGATCCTCAAGATCAAGTCCCTCATGGCTCAGGTGCCAAAGGTTTTTATCCTTTGAATAGTTCGTTTCACGGCTTATTTTAAGTGGGATATTGTGTGCCTCGGCATAGTCAATTTCCTCATCGCGGCTCTGAATATCCCATTCACGCCACGGGGTAATTATTTTCATTTTCGGCGCAAAGTGCATAACGGCAAGCTCAAAGCGCACCTGATCG
>DNGF01000100.1:634-2893 GCA_003486665.1 Oscillospiraceae bacterium | reverse complement strand
AAGAAGACCTCTTCTTGAATGATGATCCTTCTTGTGTGTCTTGAGATGCTCTGTAAGGTCGTTGATTCTCTTTGTAAGAACAGCGATCTGTACCTCCGGTGAACCTGTGTCACCCTCGTGAAGAGCGTACTCTTTCATGATAGCCTGCTTCTCTGCCTGTGTCATATTTTTCACCTCATTAAAATTATTTTGCGCCGACCTCCCAGGTTACGGCAGGTGAACACCGCGTGGCGGTAAAACCCGTAATCCGAGAAAGCGGAAACACAACGTTAGTATTATACCACCCAAAATCGGGTTTGTAAAGTGTTTTTACCAATAAAATTATCGCTTTTATAATTTTTCTATGTAATCATCAGTCGACGTTTTGCGACGAAGTCGGAGGGTCTAAAAATAATATCATTGAACATCATAAATGGCAGTTCTAAATCCCCACCACCGCAAGCGGTCCCCCTCCCCTTGCTTCAAGGGGAGGCTTAGAAAGTTTCTGCATCTGTTTTGCCAATATTATCAAACTGATTTTTCGTTTCCAGCCTCCCCTTAAATGATTTAAGGGGAGGTGTCGCATGAGCGACGGTGGGGATAAAGACCGATAAAATAATAACACTTCATCGACGGAAAGCCTTGGTATAATTTCTCTTTTAATCGAAAATCAAACCGAACCTGCCGCCTTTTTCTTGAGTATCTCTACAAGCTCATATGTTGTTCTGCAATCATCCAGCGCACGGTGGGACGCTCCGTTTATTCCGAAGTAGTCCTTCAAAAATGAAAGCTTGTGATATCTCAGCTCAGGAAGAATTTCCTTTGAAAAAAGCAGAGAATCGAGCGTTCTGTTGCACGGCTTTTCGCCGAAAAGGAGCATTGAATTCCACGAAATAAAGCGCATATCAAATCCGATGTTGTGACCCACGATCGGCATATCGCCGATAAAATCAAAAAGCTCGCAAAGCACGGTTGAGATATCGTCCGCATCTGTAAGCATTGAATTACTGATACCGGTGAGTTCGAAAATGAACGGGTTTATCTTCTTGTCGGTATGCACCAGCCTGGAGAACTCCTCCGTTATACTGTCGTTTTCAACTTTGACGGCGGAAATCTCTATTATATCGTCCGATTTACAGTTCAAACCTGTTGTTTCAATATCAACAACAACAAAATCGCGCGTATTCAAAAAGTCTTGCGAAACCCTCATTTTCTTCATCCTCAGCTTTATAATACGGTTATAATAATACCATAGATTTATTTTCTTTTCAACTCTTTACTTTTATTTTCAATTATGTTAGAATTCCTCTATCGGAGGTAATGAAAATGTTTTTCAGAAAAAAAGATAAAACACCAAAAAATTATAAAATAGACGAACTCAAATTTTTGACCGATGAGGCAAAGGAGGCATTCAGAGTTCTCGAAATTACCGAAACCTCTCAGCTTATCGGCAAAGAGGGAGATAATTTCTATCTCGACTACTGCGTTGAGAGCGGCGACGTTGCCGACAAGGTCATTCTTTACGAAATGAGAACCGCCGTTTATTTTGCCAATACCCCGAAGCCTGATGAAAAGAAACTGCGCTGGTGGTACTGGAAAGACAGCAATACAGAAAAAGAGGATATACTTGAAGATGACGAATAACGGCAAATACACTTCCACCAAAATCGCCTGCTACGCGGGATATTTTGTTCAGGCAATAATCAATAATCTCGCATCACTTTTTTATGTTATTTTTCAGGACGAATTCGGACTGCACTATTCACAAATAAGCTGGCTTATACTTATCAACTTTGTGTCGCAGATTTTTATTGATTTCACATCGGTAAAAATCATTGCAAAGCTCGGATACCGTGTATCTATCGTTTTTGCTCACATTTTTGCGGCGGCAGGACTTATCCTCTTGGGAATCCTGCCGAGAGCATTCGGCAATCACTTTATCGGGCTTATCATTCCGATAATTATTTACGCAATCGGATCAGGACTTATTGAGGTTCTCATCAGTCCGATAATCGAGGGCTTACCGCTCAGCAACAAGTCCGGCGAAATGGCGTTTCTCCATTCGTTCTATTGCTGGGGTCAGGCTTCGGTTGTGCTGATCACGACGTTCGCGATCAAATTCATCGGCACAGAAAACTGGATATATATGCCGATTCTTTGGTCAATAATTCCGATAATCAATATGTTCGCCTTTATGAAAGTTCCGATCATTCCTCCCGTTCCGGAGGGTGAAAGCGAAATGAAAATTCCGGAGCTTTTCAGGGAACCGACGTTCATTAT
>DNGF01000100.1:0-597 GCA_003486665.1 Oscillospiraceae bacterium | reverse complement strand
TTGCTTATGCTCTGTGCCGGAGCGAGTGAAATTGCAATGGCTCAGTGGGCATCGACATTTGCCGAGAAAAGTCTTGGGGTCAGCAAATTTACGGGCGATCTGCTCGGTCCGTGCCTGTTTGCCGTACTGATGGGTTCCGGCAGGGTTCTTTACGGCTCATTCGGCGACAAGCTTAATCTGCGCCGTGTCCTGAGCTTTTGCGCCGGACTTTGCATTGTCAGCTATCTTACGACTTCGCTCGTCCCCGTTCCTATCGTTTCGCTTATCGGCTGCGGACTTTGCGGGCTTTCCGCTTCAACGATGTGGCCCGGTATTTTCAGTCTTGCGGCAAAGGTCTTTCCGAAAGGCGGTACGGCGATGTTTGCCATGCTCGCAATGTTCGGAGATTTCGGCTGTGCGTTTGGTCCGTGGATAACCGGAATCCTCTCCGACGCAGCACAGGCAAGCCCGTCAATCACAATGGATCCGCTAAAATTCGGTCTTATCTTCTGCATTTTCTTCCCGATCCTTATGATAGTTCTTCTGAACTTCACAAAGTCAATGAAAAATGTTAAATAAGAAAAAGGAACTGTTCAACTGAACAAGTCCATAAAAAAT
>DNGF01000175.1:3131-4050 GCA_003486665.1 Oscillospiraceae bacterium | reverse complement strand
CTTTGTTTCATCTTCAACATCCTGATTTGCCTTTGATGTACGGATCGTTGAATCGTAGTAATCTGTGCCGTCATTAGCAACGAAGTAGATGATGTGATAACCGAACTGAGTCTTAACGATCTCAACATCGCCGGGCTTACGGTTTGCGTTGAAGCACCAATCGTTGAATTCCGTTACCATCTGACCGGGATAGATATGCTCGTAAAGACCGCCGTTTGAAGTATCGGTGTCCTCGGTGTACTCGTTTGCAAGTGCTGCAAAGCTGTCCTCCGACTTGTCGCCCTCATTGAACTTCTTGAGAACGTCCTCAGCCTCAGTCTTCTTCTTTGCAATCTCTTCCTCGGAAAGCTCGTTGTTTGTACTCTGGTCAACTGTTGAGAAGAGGATATGACGGGCTGTTACCGTCTTTTCCTGATGGGGCTTCTTAACAGCGAGAACAACAATGTACTTGCCGTTTTCTTCATCGGAGAAGAGCTTCTTGCTGCCTTCCTTTGTTGAGCTGTCGAAGAGCCACTTAGCGGCGTCTTCGGAGAAGTTGCTCTGAACCTTGCTCTTGAGCATGGAGAACTTTGTATCCTCGTCAACATTGTAGTTAGCTGTATCCTTGTTAAGCTCCTTAGCCTTTGCGGTAAAGGTTGCCTCGTTTGTAACAGCGTTGTAGAAGTCGTTGGCGTTCTTCTTTACCTCAGCGTCAGCCTTTGTCTGGCGAGCTTTGAGAGCGTCATCGGTTTCGTTGTCTTCCTTTGTAAGCTCTGTTGTGTTGAAGGTATATGCTCTGAATGTAACAAAGTCGTATGTTGCCGTGTCCTTCTTGTACTCTGCGTCAATGTCCTTCTGATCATATGTTTTTGCGATCTCTGCGGTTCTCTCTGTGATATACTTCTGAGCGAGAATCTGAATCTTGAGCTGCTTGCGGAGG
>DNGF01000175.1:0-3080 GCA_003486665.1 Oscillospiraceae bacterium | reverse complement strand
AATCTCTCGTTGATGGAGCCGCCGTAAACCTTACGAAGGTAAGCGTTGAGAGAATATTTAACCTTGTTTTCGCCGCTTGTGCTGCTTGAACCTGCACTCTCTGCCTCTTCGCGAAGGCTCTCGATCTGCTTGTCGATGTTAGCTTCATCAGCCTTTGTGAGCTTAAGTCCCTTCTTGAGAGCCTCGTTGTAATATGCCTTATGAAGCTGGATGATCTCAAGTGTATCCTCGTGAAGCTTCTCAGCCCATGTTACCTCGTTGCCGTCCGAATCCTGAGTTGTCTGAGTCTGCTCCTCAGGGGAAAGGGAAAGGTCGTAGCCGTTGCTTGTCTGATAGTAGTACTGATAGTACTGAGCCTGATAGCGAACCTGATTGTAGGCACGCATATAGTAGTATTCATACTCTGCGATCGTAACGGACTGGTCCGAGCCGACTCCGCCGACCTTAATAACTCTCTGAAGTGCGCCGTAGTAGTTGAGAGAGAATGCAACTACGCCCAGAACGATAACTGCACAAAGAACAATGGAAATAACCTTGTTAACTACCTTTTTAGCGGTATTTCTTGCCTCCATGCTGTGCGCGTTTTTCTTGGCAGATTTTGCAATACGAGCTTTTCTTTCGTCGCGGTACTGCTCTGCCTTTGACTTTTCATTAGCCATTGTATTCATCCTTTACTTAATGAAATATCTGCCGATAACAAGTCAGCATAACAACAGTATTTTAATACATTTACATTTTTTTTACAAGACCTAAACAACAATTTTTTTATTTTATGCAGTAATTTTTACAATTTATCTATATTTTAAAGTGTTTTTCGGTTAAAAATAACAGCAGCACATCCGCTTGAAATGTACTGCTGTTGATTATTATTCTTCAATAAGGCTTGCCGCCGCCTTGTCGAGCATGATAACAACGTCCTTATGCTCGTTGAGGATCGAGCAGGGGATCTGCGGCGTGATCTCGCCGGAAACCATTGCCTTGATCGCTTTTGCCTTGCTCTCGCCCGTGGCAATGAGAAGAATTTTCTTTGAACGCATGATCGAGCCGATGCCCATTGTCATCGCATATCTCGGCATCGGAACATCGCCGAAATATTTCTGATTCGAGTTGATCGTACTCTGGGTGAGCGTTACCTTGAAAGCCTCGTCGGTAAATTTGTCGGCAGGCTCGTTGAAAGCGATGTGACCGTTTGTGCCGATTCCGAGAAGCTGAAGATCAATTCCGCCTGCCGCCCTGATCGCTTCGGCATAGCGCTTGCTCTCGGCATCGCAGTCCTTTGCGTTGCCGTCAAGGAAATTCACGTTTTCTTCCTTAACGTCAATGTGATTGAAAAGATTTTCGTGCATGAAAGTATAATAGCTGTTTTTGTCATGCTTATCAAGGTCGCAGTATTCGTCAAGATTGAAGGTCGTAACGTCCTTGAAGCTTATCTCTCCGCCGTTGTAAAGCTCAATAAGCTTTTTGTATGTAGGAACGGGGGTTGCACCCGTTGCAAGACCGAGAACGGCGTTCGGCTTGCCCCCTATAAGCTCCTTGTAAAGCTGAGCGGCAGCACAAGCGATCTGCTCAGCGTTGTCAAAAATTTTAATATCCATTTTTTTGCCCTTCTTTATGTTTATAATGTTACCTCTTTGCCTGATTCGGATGATCTGTAAATTGCGTCAAGAATTTTTGACGTAATTACAGCGTTGTCGATGTAAGCCTGATTCGGCTTTCTCGTAATTGAGGATTCAACGAATGATCTGATTTCTTCCTCATAATTAAATCCGGTCGAATTGTAGTCCGGAGTGATATCCGTGAGCATACCGCCCATTGTGGAATACAGCTTGAACTTTCCGCCGTACTGCATTCTTACACCGCTCTTTGTTCCGAGAAAATCAACAAACATTTCGTGTTCATTTATATTTTGCGCCCATGCTCCGTTGAAAGTAATGGCTGTTTTGTCTGTTCTTATAAGACCCGTAACAAAGTCGTCAACGTCAAAGGTGCCGCTTTCGGTGTTCTTGGTGTCCTCCGCCCACATACTTGTATATACATAGTCTTTCATCGCGGTGCCGAGCTTCGAGTGTGCAACGCCCGAACAGGTGAGGGGAGTCGGATCGCCCAGACAGTAGAGAACAAGGTCGATAAAATGAACGCCCCAGTCGATGAGAACTCCGCCGCCGGAAACGGCTTTAGTGGTGAAATCGCCGCCCAAACCGGGAATTGAACGATGCGCCCTGAAGCTGATATATACCTGATAGACTTCGCCGAGAGTGCCGTCTGCAATAAGCTCCTTGATTTTATTCACCGTGTCAACGAAACGGTTTACAACACCGATCGAAAGCATTCTGCCTGTTTCGTGGGCAACCCTTTGCATTTCGAGAGCCTCGGAAAGGGTTCTTGCTGCAGGCTTTTCGCAAAGAACGTCCTTGCCGTCACGCATAAAGTCAATGGAGATCGGAGCGTGACAGTCGTTATGGGTGCAAACGGAAACGATGTCGATATCATCGTGACCGAGAAGCTCCCTGTAGTCATAAACCGCCTTGCCGCAGCCGTAGGTTTCAACAGCCTTGTCCGCTCTTTCGGGAATGATATCGCAGAAGTAGCGTATTTCAACATTGTTAAGTTTCAGATAGCTCGGAATGTGTGAGCGGGAAATGTTTCCGCAGCCGATGATTGCCACACCTAATTTTTCAGCCATTTGTATCACCTCAAGGTAAATATATAAAAGCATTCTAACAAATTTTTCAAGAAAAGTAAAGACATAATAAGAATTTATATAAATAATGTTGCTGTTTGAAAGGGGTGCAGTGCATTGTGCATATATTCCGAATGGCTTTGTTGTGCATTTTGCTGTTCTGCAAAGCGTGTGATTTATAATCCATGATGAATTTTTACAAGGCTTCAACTTGAGGGTAGCGAAGCGGCGCGACTGATGAGGTGGAAAGTTTGAGTTTGATTTAATTAAATTGTTACAATAAAAATTCACCACCTCATCCGTCACGACACGAGGTCGTGCCACCTTCCCCTCAAGGGGAAGGCTGATAAAAGAGCAGCAGAATTTCTCATGGAGCGTGGGCGCCCCTTTAGGGGAGCTG
>DNGF01000027.1 GCA_003486665.1 Oscillospiraceae bacterium | reverse complement strand
GACACCGCCCTTTCACGGCGGTAACACGAGTTCGATTCTCGTCCGGGTCACCAAGTCGAGAGAAATCTCGACTTTATTTTTTTGCTCTGAAGCTGCGGATAAAAATATCCGCGGCTTTATATTTTATGTTGAAAACGCTTCCGATATGTTGTAAAATAGCTTTATTAAACCAAATGAGGTGAAAAAATGTCAATTAAACCGAATTATGAAAAAATTGAAAATTGGGAGTTTTATCCTGCCGAAATAATGGTTGAATATGAACAGAGCATTGATGAGGGTCTTGACATTGAAAAATATAAGGAGCTTTTTGAAGCGGTTTCAAAGCTTCCACAAGACGAGATAGCCAACGACCTCGGTGACACATTATTTAAAATTGTTTTAAACGCTCCGATGAGAGCCGATTACGAATTCAATGAACCCTCGGATCTTGAAGGTATCAAAGCACTCAGAAAGCCTTATCCGATCAAGGGTTCGGTCAATCGTGACACACTTAAGGGCAAGATTCACGGCGCATGGCTCGGCAGAATCTGCGGCTGTATGCTCGGCAAAACGGTTGAAGGCATCCGCTCCGATGAGTTCATACCTTTTCTTAAAGAAACGGGCAACTATCCCCTTACACGCTATATTTACCGCACCGACCTCATGGCAGATATTGAAGACAAATACAAGTTCGGATTTACCGGCAATATGAGCTATGTCGGAGATATCGAGGGTATGCCTGTTGACGATGACACCAACTATATGGTTCTCGATCAGATTATCCGCGAAAAATACGGCAAGAATTTCACCCCGTATAACGTTTCTGTTGCATGGATGGATTATCAGCCGAAATTTGCTTACTGCACAGCCGAAAGAGTCGCTTTTTGCAATTTTGTAAAGGGCTTCACTCCGCCGGAGTCGGCAATATACAAAAATCCGTATCGTGAATGGATAGGCGCACAGATTCGCGGCGATTATTGGGGCTACATCAACCCCGGCAATCCTGAGCTTGCGGCGGAAATGGCATGGAGGGACGCTTCGATTTCCCACGTTAAGAACGGCATCTACGGCGAAATGTTTGTTGCCGCAATGCTTGCCAATGCCGCAGTTACGAGCAATCTTGAGGACATAATTCTTTCGGGTCTTGCTCAGATTCCGTCAACCTCGCGCCTTTACAAGAGTGTCATGGATATCATGAATAAATTTAAGAGCGGTGTTTCCGAAGAAGATACGTTCAAATATATTCATTCCTGCTATGACGAGCATACAGGCTATGGCTGGTGCCACACAATTTCAAACGCTATGATCGTCACTGCATCGCTTCTTTACGGCGGCGGAGATTACGCTAAGTCGATTTGCCGTGCTGTTCAGACCTGCTTTGATACCGACTGCAACGGCGCAACCGTAGGCTCGATCCTCGGTATGGCAAACGGTGTTGACTCCATCCCCGAATATTGGACCAAACCGATAAACAACATTCTGCACACTTCGATTTTCGGCGTTGGAACCGTCAAGATCACCGATATGGTCGATAAAACAATCGAACACATAGAACTGTAAAAATCAACCGGATGACCCGATCGGATCATCCGGTTATTTTTCTGTGCTGAATTCTACAACCATTTTATTTTTTCTTTTTTGGCGGCATTTTGTATATCTGCTTCAGCGTGCCGTCCTTATCAAGCATCAGGGAATCCCCTGCTTCTATGTTCCTCTCATAGCAAAGCTTATCAGACATTCTGATTCGCTGTTCTTTTCCCTCAGAATCGGTAACAACAACCGTCACCATGGCTTCGGCATCATCTGGTATTCCCTCACAGCCGAAATCATCCTCTATAATCTCAACAACGTTCAGCGCTTTTTTATCAAGCGATGCGCCGTAAGAGTAGCCGAGCAGGAATCCGACACTTACACCGAAGCTCATACCGATCCCTATACTGTCAAAAAGCACCTTTCCCAAGCACATACCCAGTCCGATGCCTATGCACATACCGATCGACATATACATTGAAGCGTATTTACCCGTTGCTTTTTTATTCTCTTCGGATTTCCTTTCCGATTTCTTTTTCATTCAAGTCATTCCTTATTTAAGAAATATAACATTAAGCTTAATAAGATACGACATTATAAGCTGAACATAGTACAATGCCTTTTCCGAAAGGGTGCCGATATTTTCAAAAATATTTGCAATGTTTGATTTAAAGCTCACCGTACCGTAGCCCTCAATAACACCGTTATTGTCATCAACTCCGTCGCTGTCACAGGCAAATTTATAAAGAATCGGCGAAGCAATCGCAACAAGAAATATCTCCGCGTTTGAATAAACGCCGAATTTCGAGATGCAGAATTTAACAAGGCTGTCCGCAATCGGACCGTAGCCAAGCTCCTTAAGAACATTATTTGCCACACTGAGAAGAACATCATCCGAAACCGAGGCAAGATCGTTTCTGAGAATTGCGGCAACCGCTCTGAGCAGGGTTGTAACCTCTACACTGTCAAGGTCGAAATGCTCGCCGCCCGAATAGTGCCATGCAACAAGCTCGGTTGCAAGATCCCAGCCTGTCTTATAATTTGAATCCGGGATCTCAATTCCGTATTCCCTTGCCACGGACTGCAAGCTGTTTTCGCCGCACAGCGGCATTCTGAGAAGCTCAATCAGCCTGTTCACGGCATGAATGATCGGTTTGGAATAAGCCGCGTTTTCATCTATACCCATCTTTTCGGGGCTTAACGAGAGTTCAAGCCTATATTGAACGCCTGCCTTAAGATATCCCTTTGAGAATGCACGAAGATCCGCTTTCATTGCATTGATCTGCTCATCCGTATATCCCTTTACCGTGGCTCTGAGCGTATCAAGATCAATCTGATCAACCGATCTTGACTCATATTTTATCTCATTATCGTTATACTTTATAACCCTGTATTCAAGTGGATACATTGCCAGAGAGGTTGTTGCAAAATCGTAAAGCTTATTGCCGAGCGCACTCGTGTAAACAGTTGCGTCAGAGCAATGCTCATGTCCCGTAAACACGGTTTTAATGCCCCAGTCCGCAAAAAGCTCCGCGGTTGTAAAATGGAACTTTACTATAAAGTTTCTGCTGAGTACACGCTGTATCGGGAGATGATCAAGAAGATTGTGGTGCATCATAACAATGGGATATCTTCCGTCCTTCTTTGCAATATCAGCCTGTTCCTTTACCCAATTGAGCTTATCCCTTGTCATTCCGTCCTCCGTAGACTTTGTAACATGGTTTGAGTCAAGGGCGATAAGTCTGTACTTTTCGCCGAGGTCGGCAGTGTATGAGCAATCATCCTCTCTTGTTGAAAGAGCGTGATCATAACCGAAATCCGCATAGATCTCTTTAAATCGGGCAAGTGTTGTAGGTGAATCATTACTTGCATCATG